>JAGBWF010000136.1 GCA_017629895.1 Clostridia bacterium | reverse complement strand
GAGCTTTGTGAGCTTGTTGCCTGGGCGAAGAAAAACGTTTATTCCACCATGTACATATGCTGGGGTGCTTTTGCAGGTATGTATATCAATCACGGCATAAACAAAATCGGGCTTGACAAGAAGGTTTCGGGCGTTTTCAGACATAAAACCCTCGTCCCCGAATATCCGCTTGTGCGCGGCTTCAACAAGGAATTTTCCGCGCCCCATTCGCGTTATTCGGGCGTAAAGCGCGAGGATATCGAGAATGCGGAGGATTTGCTCATCCTTGCCGAATCCGATGAAGCAGGCGTTTACCTCGTTGCCAACAAGAACGGCCGTGAATTTTTCGTTACGGGACATTGCGAATACGATTTCGACACGCTCCGCAACGAATACGAGCGCGACGTTGCAAAGGGTATTAACCCCGAGGTTCCGAAGCACTACTTCCCCGACGACGACCCCTCGAAGACCCCCGTTTCCACCTGGCGTGCACACGCACACCTGCTTTATGCGAACTGGCTGAATTATTACGTTTACCAGAACACGCCCTACGATCTGAACGAAATGCTCTGATATCGAATATAAAAAGTGTACTTCCGAAATATCGGAGGTACACTTTTTGTTTTTCTTTTATCTTGCGTGCTCGGTGCCGAGCAATGCCGCACCGATTATACCGCCGTCGCCGAGAAGCGAGGAGGTAACGACCTTGCACTGCTTGAACATATGCGGTCTTACAAGCTCAAGAAGCGCATCGCCCTGACGCGAAACACCGCCCGAGATAGCAATAACCTGCGGCTGAAAAATATGCACAAGGCTGTTTAAGCCGTCTGCAAGTATACGGCCGTATTCATCGAGCAGTCCGATAGCAATGGGGCAGCCCTGCTCCTTCGCATCGAAAACCGTCTTTCCTTCGATTCCGTTTTCCCTGCAAAGCTTCGCAAGAATACTGCTCGGATATGCGGCAGCCGCGACGGTTGTCGTATTTATAAGTGCGGTTGCAGAGGCATATTGCTCGAAACAGCCGTGAAGTCCGCATTCGCATTTGATACCGTTACGGTCGATAACGAAATGACCGAGCTCGCCAGCACGGTTATTGTGTCCACGCACGACTCTGTCTCCGATAAGTATCGCACCGCCGATACCTGTTCCGATAGTGATGATTACCGAATCCTCGTAACCCTTACACGCGCCCGCCGTCTTTTCGCCGATAAGTGCGCAGGTGCCGTCGTTATCGATAAAGGTCGGTATTCCGAGCGCGGACTCTACCTTTGCAACGACAGGCTCGTTTCTGAAGGGCAGATTACCCGCCGAAACAGCGATACCGTTTTTCGAATCGATAGTACCCGCAGAGCCTATACCGATAGCCTCGACGTCGTATTTTTCTATTAAAGGGCGGCAATGGTCTATAATGCCCTGTACGATGCTTTCAGAGGTACATCCCTCACCCGTCGAAAAGCGGGATTTATCGTATAATTTGAAATTTTCGTCAACAGCGGCAAGCTTGACGGTTGTTCCGCCGATATCGACGCCTATTCTGTATTTCATATTCTTTTACCTTTAACAAATACTGCCTTAATATTCAGATCGCTGTCGCAAACGATAAGGTCTGCACGCTTTCCCGACTCGATACTGCCGATTCTTTTATCCGCATCGAGCGCACGAGCGGGATTGAGCGAAGCCATTACCGAGATCTCCTCGAGCGGAATACCCATTCGAAGAAGATTTCTTGCACCTGCAAGCATCGAAACGCAGGAGCCTGCGATTCTGCCCTCGGCATTACGGCAAACACCGTCCTTCACTACGCGCTTTCTGCCGTCAACGATAAATTCACCGTCGCCCAAGCCCGACATAAAGCCGGTATCGCTCACAAGGGTAATATTTTTATACCCCTTCAAGCCGTAGATTATTCTGATCGTCGCTTCATCGAGGTGGACGAGGTCGCATATCATTTCGCAATTCACACGGCTGTCAGTAAGCACTGCCCCGAGCACGCCTGTTTCGCGGTGCGAAAGAGGACGCATGGCATTAAAGGTATGCGTCGCACGGGTAGCACCCGCATTGATTGCATCCATAGTCTGCGCATAGGTCGCGTTTGTGTGTCCGATAGACGCATTTACGCCGTATTCGCACGCGATTTTTATTGCCTCGCAAGCATTTTCGCGTTCCGGAGCAATCGTGATGATTTTAAGCATGCCCTCTGCAGATTCTGCAAGATAGCGAACGGCATCGGATGTGCACTCGATATCGGGAGGATTCATAACGCCGCTTTTCTCGCGGGAAACGAACGGTCCTTCAAGATTAATGCCCTCTACGCTTGCGCCCAAAACCTCTTTTTTGGCTTCGCGAAGTATGTTTTTCTCCGCTTTAGCGGCAATTTCGGGCGGAAGTGCACGCACGGTGGCGGCAATGGAGGTCGTTCCCTCCGATGCAAGCCATTTGCGAGCAGGTCCGAAATCCTCGTCGGCAGAGGCGAATTCAACCCCTACACAGCCGTGGATATGCGTATCAACAAAGCCTGCGATGATATATGCGCCCTCGGCATCGAAAATTTCATCAGAATCGAAATTTGTGCCGAGCGCTTTAATATTGTCGTTTTCGAGCAAAATATCGGTCTTCTCGAATCGGTTTGTTTTACCGTCGAGAACGAGTCCGTTTTTTATAAGCATTTGAAATTACTTCCCTTCGATATCGCGGATCATACGCTGAAGGTTTTCGGAGCCGATGGTAACGCCGTCCATAACGCTTTCCATACCCTCGAATTCAAGGCTCACGAAGCCGTTGTAGCCCGATGCGCGAATAGCGTTGAGAATCTGGTAAGAGGGAACGTTACCGTGTCCGAATATGGTTGCTCTGCGGTAGTTGCCCCCGCGCGAGAGGTTATAGCCTCTGCCGGGATTATAGCACATACCCGAGCGTGTGAAGCAGTCCTTTGCGTGAACGTGAACGATAAGCTCGAGAAGGCGAGAAACCGAGGTAAAGCAGTCCTCGTCAACACCGCCGAAATTGCCTATATCACAAAGGAAGCCGTAGTTTTTATTGTTCACGGCATTAAAGAGCTCTACCATTCTGTTGCTGTCCTGCATCAATCTGCCGTGGTTTTCCGAGCAAGTCATAACGCCCTTGCTCTTTGCGTAATCCGCAACCTTAGAAATAACGGGTGCAACCGCTTCGATAACGTGCTGATAGGTCTTTACGCCGTCGTATTCGGGATAATATGCCCAGGTAATATCGTGGCGGAGAAGCGGAATACCGCATTCGGACGCGATATCGATGTGCTTGCAAACACGCTCTACCTCACGTTCGGGATCTGCAACGAAGAAATTCGCACCGGTGGTATAGATAGGCACCTCAAGGCCCACCTCTTTTGCGTGAGCGGTGAGCGCAAGCGCATGCTCGCGGGGGGTGCTTCCGTCGGGAGTGGTATCGTCGAGAACGAATTCGATACCCTCACAGCCAAGCTCTTTGGTTTTATCGATTGCGTCAAAACGCGTGAAATCGCTTTCTACGTAAAGACGGTGATAGCTATAAGTGCTGATACAACTTTTCATTTATTATTCTCCCAAAACGATTTCCCTGCCCTCTGCGGCGGAATCATAGATTGCCTGAAGCATTCTCTGCATATCGACAGCCTGCTCGATAGGATATTTGGTATTGTGGTCGCCTCTCAAAACGCAGTCTGCGAAGTGTTCGAGCTCAAGCTTGAATTTATCGTTGGTGTTGTTTACGGTAACCTTATCATCCGAAAGATACTGATTGCGTTCGCCGTAAATAACGAGCGGTTCTACGGTTGCGCCCGCCTTTGTACCGCAAATAAGGGTTTCGCTCTTATCGGGTGCGTTTATCGCCCAGCTTGCTTCGAATACCATGCTCGCGCCGTTTTCGAAGTGGATAACGCCGGTACCCGAATCTTCGGTGTCAAACTGGTTATCGGGAGCGGATATACCGTGCCATCTGCCGACACCCTTGGTTTGATAATCGCCTATCTTTGTGAATACGTTTGCCGAAACGCGAGTAGGCTTGGGCGTACCCATAAGATACCAAGCGGCATCGATACGGTGAACGCCGATATCGATGATCGGACCGCCGCCGGAGGTCTTTTTATCGGTGAACCAGCCGAGCGGCGTGCCGCGACGGCGAATATAGCTTGTTTTTGCATAATAAACTTCACCGAGCTCGCCGTTATCATACATATCGCGCAGATACATATTTTCATATCCAAAGCGCGAAGGAACCGCAAGCATAAAGATAATGCCGTTTTCCTTTACAGCCTTTTCCATAAGGAGCGCATCGGAAAGATTCATAGCAAGCGGCTTTTCACAAATAACGTGCTTGCCTGCATTTGCCGCGGCGATAAGAACGGGAGCGTGTGCATTGTTCCAGGTACAAATATCGACCGCGTCGATATCTGCCTTTGCGATCATTTCCTCGGCAGAAGCATATACCTCGGGAATTCCGTACTGTTCGGCAACCCTTTTTGCACGTTCGAAATCGAGATCGCATATAGCAACGGGTTTGCAGTTATAGCATTTTTGGTATGCGGGAAGATGTGCATTCTTTGCAATATTACCTGCGCCTACAACGCCTATTTTGAGTTTTTCCATAGCTTTTCTCCTAAATATAGTATATTTTATTACATACTACACATATATCACAAATGCTCTGAAAAGTCAATCATAATATCGCGATTTGTTAATAATTTAGTTTGATACTTGACAAAATTCGACTTCCGTGTTAGACTTTTTTTATGGATAATAATTTAAGGAGGAACTATTTATGAATTCTGCTTCCGAACGACGCCCGCTTTTCGATACCGTTAAGAAGTATGCAACCTCTCGCGCTTTTCTCACGGTGATAGTATGCTCGTTTATAAGCATCGGCGCAACCTGTCTGCTTTTCGGATCGGTGTACCCTGCATTATTAAGATTCGGTGATTTTTTCGATGTTTTAACACCTCATTCAAATCCCGCTTCATCTGTGTTCGACGTTATGATGCTCGTAGTTCCTTTCGTCTTCGTGTTAGAGATTACGATGTCTATAATCCTTATCGTAAAGCTTGCGGGAATTCGCAGATTCTTTTTGGGCAAAAGCTGTAACGACGGTTGTATTCTCGGATACATAAAAGCACAGAAGGCTTATTATATCATCACGGCTGTTCTTACCGCAGTTCCGATATTACTTTCTGTCCTTGTAACGTTCGGCGCAATGCTATTCTCCGGCGATTACGAAACAACGTTTGCGTTGCTCATTTTCATATTCCCTCTTTTTGTTGCCGAAACAGGCGGAATTCTCGTATTATATTATTTCTCGTTTAAGGCGATAAAAACCACCCTTACCTATGCAGATAACGCGCTCAACAACAAGCCCGAGGGCAAGGTAAGCGTTTTCTCGACGGTTCTTGCGATAATCAATCTCGTTGCGATGGCGGTTGCCGTACTCGAAATGGTAATTCTGTTCTTTATCGCGATTATTTTCTATGCGGTAATGCCTCAAATCAACGACCCGTTTTTCTCGGTTTTCTTCTCCGCTTCATTCGCTCCCCTCGTATCATTGATCACGTCAATGTGGGCACTTCCTTTTATTGCAATTCCTTCGCTTATAAGCGCCATTTGCTACGTAAAGCTTATATTCGGCTTCAAAAAGGATATGGAGCTTGCAAAGCTCGAGCATACCGAGCTTGAACGCGCCCGTGCCGAAGCGCTTGCTTCTGCTTTGACGGCGAATTCCGACGATACTTCCGAAACGTTCGATACAGACAGCGACTCTCAATCGACCGAGGAAAACGGCGATTCGGTTTAAAGCAGAAAATAATATTTACGGAGGGCATTATGAACACGAACTCTCTTGAGCAACGACCGCTGGCAGACGTTGTCAAAAAACTCGGCTCATCGAAAACCTTTTTCGCCGCAATTATCCTCGGCTTTATCAGTTTAGCTCTTACCGCAACCGTTACGTTCTCGCTTATACCCATTATACTACAAACCTTCAAAGCCTATTTTTCCGATGAATTTTATTTTTATGAGGACGCACTCCCGTTACTTCTTTTGTTATCGGCAATCTTTTTAATCTCTATTATTACCTTAGTATTTTACCTGATTATGCAGGTCGGTCTGCTGAAGAGCTACCGTTACTTTTCGGGAAAAACCGATAAGTTCGACGGATTTTCGCTATATCTGAAATTCTTTAAAATCACTTATATTTTCTGTGCGGTCGTTATCGGTGTGCCGGTCGGCCTTATACTGCTCAAAGAGCTTTACTCAACCCCCGATGCAATGACCTTCTTTTTCGTATTACCTATCACTCTTGCTTTTATAGCGGGTGCTGTAATTTATTTCGTTGCAATATACCGCGCTGTAAAAAAGACGATGAAACACGCCATATCTGTCGCTAACAACGAATACCGCG
>JAGBWF010000135.1 GCA_017629895.1 Clostridia bacterium | reverse complement strand
TTTTTCGTCAAGCGCGAGCCGAGCTTTATGTCCTCATCGCAGATACGCGCACAAGCCGATATGCTCGCTTTGCTTCCCGATGAAAGCCGCAGGGTTTTCGAAAGCGAAAGCGGCAAAGGCTTCCCGCGGGATGAAAAAAGGCTCGATAGCTTCTTCGTCGGCAGACTGCGCCAGATAAGCCGCGAAAACAGCGCAAGCGATAAGCTCTATGCCTGCCCGACCGACCTTGCGAACAAAATTCTGCGCTCG
This sequence comes from Clostridia bacterium, assembly GCA_017629895.1. GTDB lineage: Bacteria > Bacillota > Clostridia > Oscillospirales > CAG-382 > Coliplasma. The sequence continues at coordinate 10,341 of JAGBWF010000135.1, read as the reverse complement.
GCGCAAAGACAGAGCACCGTTGCCGATATTATTTCCGATTGCTGTGATAAAAATTACACGAGCGCCCGTGTACGCCGTGCGGTAAACGCGCTTGTTTTCGGAATAAGTGCAAAGCAGGTGGCTTCAAATCCGCCCTATACCGCAATCCTCGCGGCAAACGAAAAAGGCAGAGAGATAATAAAAGGCGCGAAAAAGCGTAAAAAAATACAAATCGTAAACAAGCCCGCCCGTGCACTTGAGCTCGGCGAGGAAACAAAAAACGCCTTTCTTTTCGCGAAAGGCATCGAGGATATCCTTTGTCTTGCAGAGCCTATCCCCTCTCCCGCAGACACCCCGAAAAATCCTTTCATTGTCGGAGCAGATAAATGAACAGACATCTATTTATACTCAACCCCGCGGCAGGAAAGAAAAACCGCACCGAGCGCATCCGTGCGGTTATAGAAAAGCTGAAGCTTCAGGACCCCTGTGATATTTATATTACCGACGGCAAGTATGCCGCCGAAAAGGAAACCGAGCGTTATCTTCGCGAGCACAGCGAGGATTTCGTGCGCGTTTATGCCTGCGGCGGCGACGGCACGCTTTCGGAGGTCGCAAACGGCATTTATAAATCGGGAAGCCAAAGCTGTGCGCTGGCTGTCGTGCCCGTCGGAAGCGGAAACGATTTCGTGAAAAGCCTCGATATCCCGCCCGAGCAGTTCCGCAATATAAACGCACTTGTTTGCGGCGATATTGTCGAAACCGATCTGCTTTTGGCGAAGGATGCCGACGAATACGAGCGCGTAAGCCTTAATATTATCTCGGCAGGCTTCGATGCCGCCGTAGCGTTCGGTCAGGAAAAATTCAAAAAGCTTCCCTTTGTAAGCGGCAGTATGGCTTATAATCTTTCGCTTGTGAAGTGCGTTTTCACCGATACGAAAAACTACTTTTCGCTTCTTGTGGACGGCGAAAAATACGGCAAAAGCGAGGGCCCGTTCCTTTTTGCCATAGCCGCAAACGGTAAATATTACGGCGGCGGCTTCAAGGCATCGCCCTATTCGGATATAAGCGACGGTATGCTCGATTTCATCCGCATAAAAACCGTTTCGAAGACAAAGCTTCTCTCGCTTGTGGGAAAATTCCGCGAGGGCAGGCATATCGACGAATATAAGGACATCACCTCCTACACCCGATGCAAATCGATGCAATTCGTTTCCGAGTCTCCGATAAACGTCAACGTCGACGGCGAGGTCGCGGTTATGAAAAATCCGATAATAAAAATTCTCCCCAAGGCGATAAAGCTCGTCATCCCGAAGCCCGAATAAAAAAACGCTGTTGACAATGCCGTCAACAGCGTTTTTTTATCTTCTCGTATATTCGAATTTCGGCTTTTCGCCCGAGAGAGCAAGCCCGATAATTTCGTTTATCTGCTTTTCGTTTTCGGTTGTGAAAAGGAGGGTAAGCAGACCGACTCCCGATTTTTTAAGCTCGCTTTTCTTATCGAGGCAATATCTCGGAAGCGAATTGTAGACCGTATTTGTATGGCTGTGTCCGCTTATAACCGGAAATGCCGCGCCCGTGCGGTCAACAAGCCTTGAAAAACATCTTTTTTGCTTTTTACAGCCGTCAATATTGGCAATAATACAGGTACGGGTATACATCAGAGGCATCCTGCCGTAGCCGATATATTCGAGCGCACACCTGCTTCCGCGGGCAAATCTGCCGTCGGTTTCGGGAGAAAGCATAACCGAGGAAAGCGAATAATTTTCGAGCATAAAGAGGGTTTCGCGGTTAAACACATTAAATGCGTAATCTCCGTGAAGATACATCCCCTCGCAAAGCGTGAGGTGATTGAACGAGGAAACGGTGGCGTTTTTTATACCCGCCGCCTTTGCCTCGGCGATCTGCCTTTTAACCGTTTCGAGCTCCTTTAAAAATACCGAGCGCGGTATTATCGCCGATATTTTTTCGGCATAGGGCAAAAACCGCTTATCCGCGCAATGCCGAAGCGGAATATCTATTCTCGCCGCCGTTTCGCCGTGCTTTGCAAGAAGCTCTGCGCTCGGAGGGTTGCCCTCGAAGCGAAGCACAAGCCCCTTTTGAAGCGCGGGGTGGAGCGTCTTTTCGGAATTTCTTTCGGGAGGCGTAAAGGGAGGCACCGCTACTCTTTCACGCTCGCTCCTCGGCTCTGCCTTCTTTATATTGCCCGATACGCTTTCGCTCTTCTTTTTATCGGATTCGCTTCGGATGCCGAACATATCTCCGCGTATGCGCGAGGTAAAGTATCCGTCGGTAAAGCCCGAGCGCGAAAAAACGCTTGCAAGATATTTTATTTCCTCGCCCGTGGCGTTACGCCGCTCGTCAAGCAGTCTTCTGTATACCGAAACGACCGCGCCGACGTAATCGGGGGCTTTCATTCTGCCCTCTATTTTCAAGCTCTTGACTCCGCTTTCGCAAAGCTCGCTTATATGTGGTGCGAGGCACATATCCTTGAGCGAAAGAGGGTATTTATTCTGCGCCTTATAAGGCAGACGGCAGGGCTGTGCACATTCGCCGCGGTTGCCGCTTCGGTTGCCGATAACCGAGCTCATAAGACATCCGCCGCTTTCGCTCACACATATCGCGCCGTGAACGAAGATTTCGGTTTCGAGACCGCTTTCGGCAAATCTTTTTATATCCTCTATCGGAAGCTCGCGGGCAAGCACTGCACGGGTAAAGCCGAGCGATTTCAGATATTCGGCATCGAGATAGGAATGTATTCTCATCTGCGTGCTGGCATGGAGCGCAAGCGACGGAAATTTCTGCCTTATCGCGCTTACAAGCCCCAGATCCTGAATAATAAGCGCGTCGGGATTTACCTCGTTTGCGAGAAAATCCACGTATTCAAGCACGCTTTTGAATTCTTTATCATAGATTAACGTATTGAGAGTGATATGCATCCCGACGTTTGCGCTTTTGCAAAGCCTGCCCGCCTTTATAAGCGCGTCGTTGTCGAAATTCGATGCGTTGATGCGCGCATTGAAGGCGCTTCCGCCGAGATAAACCTCGTCCGCACCCGCGTCGATCGCCGCCTTGAGCGCCGCCATACTGCCCGCAGGCGCTAAAAGCTTGGGCGTTTTTTCCATTTCATACCCCTCCTCCGATAAGCTTTGTGAAAACATTATAACCTTTTATTTGCAAGATGTCAAATAAATCTACCAACATCGGCACAAATTGCTATTGAAAAGCGGATTTGTTTGTGTTAATATTAATATACTTGATATAATAAACGTACTATACACTTTTGGAGGCAATATATGATAGCCAACCCCACTTTTATCGAGAACGAGGGCGGACGCCAGCAGGGCTACGACCTTTTTTCCCGCTTGCTCAAGGATAGAATCATCCTTCTTTTCAACGAAATAAACGACGATCTCGCCTGCAGTATCGTCGGTCAGCTTCTCTTTCTCGAGGCGCAGGATCCCGAAAAGGATATAACGGTTTATATCAACTCCCCCGGCGGAAGCGTTTCCGCGGGCTTTGCGATATACGATACGATGAGAAGCATCAAATGCGACGTTTCAACGGTATGCGTCGGCTCTGCCTGCAGTATGGGCGCGTTTCTTCTCGCCGCAGGCACGAAGGGCAAGCGTTACGCGCTTGAAAACAGCGAGGTTATGCTTCATCAGGTTATCGGCACGGCAGGCGGTCAGGCGTCCGACGTTATAATCGCGACGAATTTTGCCCGCCGCACCAAAGACAGAATCAACCGCATCCTTGCCGAAAACATCGGTAAGCCGATCGAGGAGATCGCTAGGGACACCGAGCGCGATAATTGGATGTTTGCCGAGGATGCACTCGCATACGGCGTTATCGACGAAATAGTAAAGCCCAAATAATAGCTTCGAGGACTATAAAATGTTCGGAATAACAGCATTAAAGGTCCTTATGATGATCGCATACGGCGTCCCCGGCTTTCTGCTTGTCAAGCTCAAGGCTCTCGGCGAGGACTCGATAAAAGCCTTCGCGAAATTCCTGCTCTACGTCTGCCAGCCCGCGCTTTCGCTCTATACGCTGAGCTCGGTGCCGAGCACTCCGCAGCTTATAAAGGAGCTTTGGATCTTCTTCGCGGTAACCCTCGTCGGTCAGGTCGCAATTATCTTTCTTTATTACGCCGTATTTTCGAAAAAGATCAAAAAGGACTTCGGACACAGAGTTTGCGCCGTCGCGGGTGCCTGCGGTAACGTCGGCTTCTTCGGCGTGCCGCTGCTTGAATACCTTATCCCCGGCGTTCCCGAGGTAAGAGTCTATTCCGCCGCCTTCTCTATCGCAATGAATATGCTCGGCTGGACGCTCGGGCTTCTGCTGATGACCGGCGACAAAAAATACATAAAGCTCAAGGCGGTGTTTATCAACCCCTCGGTTATCGCCTTTGCGGCATCCTTCTCGCTTTTCGCGTTCGGGGTCAAATTTCCCGAGCTCCCCGCGGAATATATCGAAACGCTCGGCAGAATGTCGACGGTTGTCTGTATGACAATCCTCGGTATGCGGCTCGCAACGAAAAGCATTCCCGCTATCTTTTCGAACTACCGCATATATATTGCGGCGTTTTCAAAGCTTATAATCTCTCCGATAGTAATCGGCGTGATCTTTTACTTCCTTCCCGTCAGCGAAACGGTGCGGACCTCGGCGTTTATCCTCGCCTGCTGTCCCGCCGCAACGATGATACAGGGGCTTGCCGAAACACACGGCGGCGACGGGCGCACTGCGGCGGATATCGTCCTTTCAACAAGCCTGCTCTGTATTTTTACAATCCCGCTTATGTGGACTCTTTATAACACGTTAGTTTTCTGAGAAATGAGGCGTTTTTTATGAAAAAAACCATTGCAATAATCTTCGGCGGCGAATCCTCGGAATATGAGGTAAGCTGTGTTTCGGCGGCAAACGTTGCCGAAAATCTTGACAAAGAGCTGTTCGATGCCATACTCGTCGGCATCACAAAGGACGGAAAATGGTGGATATTCAAGGGCAGCACCGACGATCTCCGTAACCATATCTGGCAGGAAAAGCGCGCGTTGCTTACCCCTGCGGTGATTTCGCCCTGCAAGGCACACCACGGTCTGCTTGCGCTCGACGGCGCAAACGGAAGCTTCGAAATAATCCGCATAGATATCGCCTTCCCCGTGCTTCACGGCAAAAACGGCGAGGACGGCACTATGCAGGGCCTTTTGGAGCTTGCGGGCATTCCCTACGTCGGCTGTAACACCTATGCATCGGCGGTTTCGATGGATAAGGCGGCTACGAAGACCATCTGCGAGGCGGCAGGCATTCCCGTCGTACCCTTTATTTCGGCATACCGCACCTGCGATAAAAGCGCGCTCGTTGCCGAAAGCGAGGAAAAATACGGCTATCCCGTATTTGTCAAGCCCGCAAACGCAGGCAGCTCGGTCGGCATAACCAAGGCGAAAAACCGCGAAGAGCTTATAAGCGGCATCGAGCTCGCCTTCGAGCACGACAAAAAGCTGCTTATCGAGCCGAACACCGTCGGTCGCGAGATAGAGGTTGCGGTTTGCGGTAACGATAAGCCCTTTGCATCGGTTTGCGGAGAGATCCGTCCGAACGCGGATTTTTACGATTACGAAACCAAATATATCAACGATAAATCCGAATGTCTCGCGCCTGCACCGCTCGACGAAGCGACAGCAGAGGAAATCCGTTCTCTTGCCGTCAAGGTATACGTCGCGCTCGGCTGCAGCGGACTTTCGAGAGTCGATTTCTTCCTTACCGAAAACGGCGCGTTTCTTAATGAAATCAACACCATTCCCGGCTTCACGCCCATAAGCATGTATCCGAAAATGATGGCTTGCATCGGCATCTCCTATTCCTCGCTTATAACGAAGCTTCTGCTTCTTGCCGAGGGGTGCGAGGAATGAGTGATAAAAGCTCCCTTCCGATAGGCGTATTCGATTCGGGCTTGGGCGGTCTTACCGCAATGAGCGAGCTTAACCGCCTTATGCCGAGCGAGGATATAATTTATTTCGGCGATAACGCGCGTATTCCCTACGGTACGAAATCGCCCGAAATCATAAAAAAATTCGCACTTCAGGACACGCGTTTTCTTTTGTCGAAGGGCGTAAAGGCGATACTCGTTGCCTGCGGCACGGTAAGCTCGAACTGCCTGCTCGACGTTTCCGAGCTTGCGGGAGTTGCTGTTGTCGGGGTTATCGACGCCGCGGCGAAAAAAGCGGCAGAGATCGCAAAAAAGGGCAACGGCAGAGTCGCCGTGCTCGGAACAAGCGCGACTGTCAACAGCGGAGCCTATGAAACGGCGCTCAAAAAGCAGGGCATTACCGAAATCGTTTCGCTTGCCTGCCCGATGTTCGTACCGCTTGTCGAAAGCTGGCATCCGACTACAGACGATACGGCAACCAACGCGATAGTTTCGGAATATCTCGCTCCTATATCGAACGATCCTCCCGCCGCGGTGATACTCGGCTGTACCCATTACCCGCTTTTGACCGAGGTTATAAAAAAGCATCTCCCCGAGTCTGCTCTTATAAGCTCGGGTGCGGAGGCAGCAAACGCGCTCTCTGCATTTATAAGCGAAAACGGTCTTGCTAACCGCAACGGAGGAAGAACCGAATTTTACACAAGCGGAGGCGCCGAGCTCTTTTCACAGAACGCAAATACCTTTTTGCGAAACGGCAGGGAGATCAACGCCGTGCATATAGATATCGAAAAATTTTAAAGGACAGTAAATGAAAATTCCCGTAGATATACGAATCCTGCGCGAGCGCTATCCGAACGACCCGAAAAAGCAGGCTATCCCCGAGGACACGGAAAGCTATTTCGTTTCGGGCTCGATGAAAAGGACGAAGGGTGGATATCTGATAGAATTCCGCGAAAGCACGCAGGAAACCTTCACGACCGTCGATGCATACAGCGACGGAACGGTAAGCATTAACCGCGTCGGCCCCATGAACACGCATATGGTATTTATGGACGGGCGTGCACTCACCTGCATCTGCAACACCGGCTTTACCCCGTTTCAGATAAACGTGCGCACCGAGCAGATAGATAACACACTCACTCTTGACGGCGGCAGGCTGGATATAAGATATTCCGTCGAAATACACGGCAACCTTGCCGAAAAGAGCCGTCTTTTGCTTTCGGTTTCGCCCGACAGCAGTATTATAAGGTCTTAAAGAGGTATAAAATGGCAATTTCCACACCCGCGGACAGCCTTATCCTTCTTCCGAAGGAGGTTTTGGCACATATAAAAAACGCATCGGCAGAGGAGCTCAAGCTTCTTCTCTGCTTTTTTGCCGACCCCGAAATAAGCCTTTCGGACGCCGCGCGCGATATCGGAATTACCGTTGCACAGGCGGAATCGGCGTTTGCTTTCTGGCGCGGTGCGGGTATTTTTGCCGAAAGCGCGGGCAAAAAGAAAAAGGCGGCGAACGACACGAGCTCCTACCGCAATTACGACAGCGAAACGCTTTCGAAGGCGATTTCGGGAGACGAGAGCTTTATGCTCGTCTGCCGTGTCGCAGAGCAGAATATGCAAAAGCAGCTCACGAAAAACGATTACAGCGCACTTTATTATCTCTTCGACTTCTGCAGGATTCCTGCCGAGGTGATCTGCGGAATCATCGAGCTTTGCTGTTCGATGGGCAAGAAAAACACGCAGTACATATACAAAAAAGCTATCGCGCTCTACGAAGAGGGCATCGACAGCTACGACAAGTTCGAAAAATATCTTGCAAGGCGCGAGCTTATAAACAGCAATATCGGCAGACTTCGCAAGCTGTGCGGTATGGGCGACAGAGCGCTCACTGCCAAGGAGCAGAAATTTTGCGATTGCTGGTTCGGCGATTGGGGCTTTTCCTTCGAAATGGTCGAGCTGGCTTATGAAAAAACGGTCGATTCCACGGGCAAGCTTTCGATGATATATATGAACGGCATTCTCCGCCGCTGGCACGAAAGCGGATATGAAACCCCCGAGGACGTGAGCAACGGCGATACCGGCAACAAATCGGGCACGGTGAGCAGCTTCGAGGGCGATGAATTTATCGAAGCGGCGCTCAACCGCGGATTTGACGATTGAGAGGATTTAAAATGAAGCTTAACGACGCATTGAGAATAAAAACCGAAAAAAGAATAGCGGCAATGCAGGAAGCGGACGAACGCAGAAGCGAGCTCCACGCAAGAATACCGCGCGTTAAGGAAATCGACGAGCTTCTGCGCGATATTCCCATGCGCTCGCTTGTCGGCGAAAGCATCGAAGACCTGCGTTCCGAATCCGAAAAGCTGAACCAAGAGCGTGCAAGGCTTCTTTCGGCGTGCGGTTATGCGGCGGATTACGATACCCCCAAGTTCGAATGTCCCGAATGTAACGACGGCGGATATTGCGGTTTGAAGCTCTGCAAGTGCATAAAGGCAATGCTCGCAACCGGAAATTACCAAGAAAGCTCGCTCGCGCACGGGCTGATCGATAAAACCTTCGAAAGCTTTTCGCTCGAATATTACGCCGAAGGCAGAGAAAGAGAGCAAATGGAAGCTATTCTTTCGAACTGCAAAAAATACGCCGAGGGCTTTCCCGACGCCAACAAAGCGGCAGGTCTTTATTTCTACGGCGGAACCGGTCTCGGAAAGACCCACCTTACCGCCGCTGTCGCAAACACCGTATCGAAAAAGGGCTTCAGCGTGATTTACGAATCGGCACAGCAGATAGTCGATACGCTCGATGCGGTAAGATTCAACCGTGCCGACGTTTCGGAGCGCAAAAAATACGAAGCCTGCAGTCTTCTCATCATCGACGACCTCGGTGCCGAATTTATCACGCAGTACAGCATTTCGGCGTTAACAAGCCTTATCGATCTCCGTATCGTAAACGGCAAAAAAACGATAATCTCCTCGAACCTCGACCACAACGGGATCAAAAAGCACTATGGTGAACGTCTTTATTCGCGCCTGCTCGGCGAATTCAGAGTGCTTCAATTTGTGGGCAAGGATATAAGAATGCAAAAAATCAAGGGTGGAAATAATTGAAAACCGTAAACATATATACAGACGGCGCCTGCAAGGGTAACCCCGGTGCAGGCGGCTGGGCGGCGATACTCGAATGCGACGGGTATGAAAAGGAGCTTTGCGGCGGCGAAAAGAGCACGACCAACAACCGAATGGAGCTCACTGCCGCGATAGAAGGCCTGAAGGCACTGAATAAGCCCTGCAGAGTCGTTTTATACAGCGATTCTCAATACCTTGTGAACGCAATAAATAAGGGCTGGCTCGAAAGCTGGAAAAGCAAGGGCTGGCGAAAGGCGGACAAATCTCCTGTTCTCAACGAGGACCTTTGGAGATCGCTCGACGCTCTGCTTTCGAAATACGATGTGGAATTTATATGGGTGCGCGGACACGACGGACACGCATATAACGAGCGTTGCGACGCGCTTGCAAGCGGGTATGCCGAAAGGCTGAACGGAGAGATTTAATGAAAAGCTTTGAAATCAAAAACTTTTTTCTGCTGACTCTTGCGGGACTTGTGAACGCCTTCGGCGTTACCTTCTTTCTCGCACCCGTCAAGCTGTACGACAGCGGGATTTCGGGCACCTCGATGCTTCTTTCGCAGATAACGCCCGAATGGCTGTCACTTTCGCTCTTCCTGCTTTTGCTCAACGTCCCTCTTTTCCTTTACGGCTTGAAAAAACAGGGACTTCACTTCACGGTATACGCGATATATACCGTCGCGATGTATTCGCTTTTCGCATTTCTTATAAACGACGTGCTCCCCGTAGACGTGAGCATGGCTTCTCCGCTTGCAGAAAGCGATCTTTTGCTTTGCGCCCTTTTCGGCGGTCTTATATCGGGCGCAGGCAGCGGTCTTGCAATACGCTTCGGCGGCGCAATGGACGGTATCGAGGTGCTTGCGGTTATTTTCGCAAAGCGTATCGGCGTTACCGTCGGCACCTTCGTTATGGTTTATAACGTCGCGCTTTATATCGTTTGCGGACTCCTGCTCCAAAGCTGGATATTGCCGCTTTATTCGATAGTCGCGTATATGGCGGCTTTGAAAACCGTCGACTATATCGTAGAAGGCTTCGACCGCTCGAAAGCGGCGATGATCATCACCTCCAAGCCCGAGCTTGTCGGCGAGGTGCTTTCGAAGGAATTTGAAAGCGGTATGACCATGCTTCAGGCAAAGGGGTTTTATTCGGGCAGTGATATGACGGCTATTTACTTTATTGTAAACCGTTTTCAAGTGGGCAAGATGAAAAGGCTCGTGCACACTCACGATCCCCAGGCTTATATCACCATAACCGAGGTAGCGAACGTATTCAGCTCAAATGCAGATAAATAATAGTTCCAAAACAAACAAAAAACCAC
>JAGBWF010000134.1 GCA_017629895.1 Clostridia bacterium | reverse complement strand
TTTTGTCCCAATTTGTCTTTCCAAAGCGATGTTCCGTCAAGAAGAACGCTGTCGGATGCGAAATTCTCGCAAATATTCCCAAAAACCGTACCCACTAGACATCCGGGCGTAAAAATAACGGTTCCGGTAAATTTGCCCTCGATAGGGGCAGATTCAATCTGGTTTTCGATATCCGTAAGCTCGCGTTCTATAAGTGCGCATTCGATAAAAGGCTTGTCAAGATCTGCAACAATAACGTCACTGCCGAAAAACGAGGTTGCTTTGTCGCCCTCGTGCGCAGAATACATAAGCTCGGCAACGTATCTGCCGCTTTCGGAGGTATAGCAGTTGCCGGTCGTGCTCATATAAACTCCTCGGGCAGAATTGTGTTTCACTATCATCTGCTCGACGATTATTTTAGGGTGCCGTTTGTTTATATCGTCTAAAAGCTCTTTCGTGCGGAAAAACAGCTTTTCGGTGTCGGGTATCAGTGCGCCGCGCACAAAACGTTTTTCGCCAATACCTTTTGCCAGCTCCCACGCGGTGTCGGGCGTTGCGCTTTGCGCTGCCGAAATACAGTTTTCGATAGCCTCGTCTATCGATTCATCGTCAAAACGGTTTATCGAAACCGAACCCTTCCTGCCGCCGATAAACAGTGTTATAGCAACCATTCTGTTAAAAAGCGTTCTGAATAGCGAAAATTCGTTGCCGTCTACGTTAAATTCTCGCATTTCGCTCTCGCGTACCGAGCAATGAGCCACGTCGGCGCCTTTATTTACGGCTGTATCAAGTATATGTTTTGCAATATTCTTATACTTTTCCATATCAGCGACCTCCTATCATTACCTTGCAACGCAATGCCGGACCGCCCATTCCTACGGGCATGGGTTGTTTCTTTCCGCAAAAACCCGAGCTCGACCAGCTTACCTCGTCTGACACCATATCGACGGTTTTGAGCATGTTAAAAGCAACGCCCGAAATGGTTGTGTCGAGCAACGCTCTGCCCAATTTTCCGTTCTTTATTTCGTAACCCATCGAAACACCAAACATAAACTCGCCCGTAGTGTCTGCCTGTCCGTTGCTCGAATCTATAAGATAATATCCGTCATCGACCGATGCAATAATATCCTCCAATTTATCGTTACCGGGAAGTATGGCGGTGTTTCGCATACGTATAAGCGGCTCGTCGGAGAACGCCCATGCGCGTGCGTTTCCGCAGGGCTGCATATCAAACCTCTGCGCCGTTTCACGGTTGTTCATATAGCCTACAAGTATGCCGTTTTCGATTATCTTTGCATCAACAGCCTCTACGCCCTCGTCATCGACGTATATCGGCAACGGTGCCTCTTTCCCGAACGCGGTGTTTGCAAAATCGACAAGACTTACTTTCTCGCTCGCCACTTGCTTGCCGAGATTCGGCCCTGCAACACTGCCGCCCAAAACAAGATCGGCTTCAACGGTATGTCCGACAGCCTCGTGCGCGAGCATACCCGTCATCATACCGCCGAGAATAACCGTCTTTTCGCCCGCATCGGCATAAATGCCCTCGCGCTTTTGCATAAGTCGCTCGTAGAGCGCATCGATTTCGGCATAAAAGCTTTCGGGTTTTTTGAAATGTGCCTCAAATCCGCCCTCTCCGCCGAACGCCTTGAAAAGCTCAACGGGAACGCCGTTTTTCGTTTCTGCGTTGAGAAAAACGTAAATATATGAGCGCTGTAAGCAGGTGTGCGCGTCAAATCCGTTCGAAACGCATAAGAGCTTTTCCATCGAATCCTCACGCGCGGCAACGGTGCGGCTCGCAAGATTTTTGTATTTCGAGGCGATATAATCGTCGATGCTTCTCGCAAAGTCGATATAAAGCTTCTGCACCGCATCGGGCGTGTCGTTTTCGAGGACTCGTACACCGCACCGTACGTTCGGAAGCGCGGGTCTGCCCTTATTTACGTTTCTGTCCATAAAATCGGCGTTTTCGGTTGCGGCGCGCAAAACCGACTCCGCCGCATCTGCGGAATACTCCGCCATAGAAGCAAAGCCGTAGGTGCCGTTTTTATAAACGCGTGCCGAGATACCCGAAATATCCGTGCGTGAATTACCTGTCAAATTGCCCGAAACGAGCGTTGCCCCGCGTGAGCGCGAAAGCTGTCCGCGAAGCTCGGTGTGCGCGTCTGGCGCGAAAATCACCTTTTTCGGTGTGATTATGTCCTTGAGCAATTTAAAGCCTCCCTTTCGTTTCATTACCTTTATATTATATCACCGAAATCCGCGCTTGTAAACACGTTGCTTCATTTTTGTCCGAGCGTGAGCCGAAGTTTGTGTTGACAAAGCGTGTGCGATGTGGTAGACTATGCTTGTAAAACGCGTTAGACTGCCGCTTCGACGGACGGAGGCATAAATGTCGCAATTTTTTCTTACGGTTTTTAATCTGAGTATAGCTGCCTGCTGGCTTATCGCGGCGGTGCTTTTGGTGCGCCTTGCTTTCGGCAGACGTATGCCTAAATGGATAAGCTGCTGCCTTTGGGGCTTGGTCGCGCTCAGACTGCTTATCCCTTTTACCTGGGAAAGCAATCTTTCGCTCGTTCCGAACAGCAGGCTCGAAATTATGTCCGAGCAGGCAAGCACCGATAATTTATTGCAGGATCAAGGCATCGGTATACAGCAGGGAGGCGAGGTAAGCACCTCTGTGATCCCCGAATATTCCCAAGAGCAAAGCGCACCTGCGACAGAGAACGAATTTGTCGCGGATACGTCGGGAGTTTATATCGATACCGATTCTGCCGCACCTATCGTTAGCGCACCTGTCATCCCTGCGCCCGAAAACGAACCGCTCACAGAAACGACCGTCGCCGAATCGGCAGAGGAACGCGGGGTAATAACCGAAAAAACCGCGGGCATACTCGGCACCGTCTGGCTTTGCGGCGTTGCGGCAATGCTCGTATATTGGTTTGCAACCTATATTTTGCTCAAAAGACGTGTAATGCTCTCTATCCCCTGCGGAGATAGGGTGCGCAAGGGCGAATGTATCGAATCTCCCTTTGTTTTCGGGCTTTTCCGTCCGAGAATATATATCCCCTTCGGACTTTCGGCACAGACCGAGGAATGCGTTATCGCACACGAGCGCGCACATCTGAAGCGCAGAGACCATCTTGTGAAGCCCTTCGGATTTTTCGTGCTTTCGATTTATTGGTTCAATCCGCTCGTCTGGGTGGCGTATATCCTTCTTTGCCGCGATATCGAATACGCCTGCGACGAAAAGGTTATAAACGATCTTCCGCACGAGGAGCGCAAGGCTTATGCCTATGCACTGCTCGAATGTGCCGTCGCACATAAGCGTATATCCGCCTGCCCCGTTGCCTTCGGCGAAACCGGAGTCAAGGAGCGCGTGGAAAACACGATGAAATACAAAAAACCTGCTTTTTGGATAATCCTCGTAAGCGTTTTCCTCTGCGTTATGGTTGCTATGCTGTTTTTAACGACCAGCGCGGGCGAAAACGATGTGGAGTCTTCTGTTCCCGAAACCTCCGAGCAGGCTTCGGAAGCCGTCGACGAAAGCGCCGACGAAAGCACCGACGAAAGCGCCGATGAAAGCACCGACGAAAGTGCCGAAGCTTCACCCGAGGAAAGCACCCTGCCCGAGCAGAGCGAGCCCGAAGTAAGCGAGCCCGAAGTAAGCGAGCCCGAAGTAAGTGAGCCCGAGCAGAACGAGCCGGAAACGAGCGAGCCTGAACAGAACGCGCCCGAACAGAACACGCCCCAATCTAACGGAAAGGTAAACGTGGTCGGTAAGACTTATGGTACGTGCGGTGCTTCGCAGGGGGATTGGATATATTACGTCGAGGGCAACCAATTCTTCAAAATCAATCAAAACACCTATAAGTCGGAAACGGTCTTTATTCTTCCTATGGGCTGGGCATCGAATTTAAACGTTGTGGGTGATTGGCTCTATTTCAGCGTGCCCGAAACCACCGATGAAAGCGCGTATATAGGTAAAGTGCGTACCGATGGCAGAGATTTCCAAAAAATCGTTTATACCAACGACGTTTGGGAGGTGCTCGTTATCGGCGAAACGGTATATTACACCTCAACAAACAACCCCTATACCGTTTGGGCAAAGGACGTTGCTCCGCTTTATTCGGTATCGGTAAACGGCGGCGCGGTAACGCAGGTACACGACGGCTGCGTGGAAAATCTTGTGGCTGACGAAAATTATATCTATTTTCAATACAGAGAAAAGTCCGGCGGAAAAAGAAGCTTTGTGCGTATGAATCACAACGCTACTTCCCGACAAACGCTTTGGATAAACGAGCTTGCGGGGACGGGAATCGACTCTTTCGGCTTTGCGGTCAGCGAAGGACGCATTTATTTTACCGAACGGTATAATAATTCCGAAACCTGCCGCACGGTCAGCTCCATAAGCATAAACGGCGGAGATTACGTTGCACATTTCAGAGCAAATATGTTTTCGAGCTCGCTGTGGGCGAAAAACGGAAAGATATATTTCGGCGGCGTAGCTGTCGAATATCGCGACGACTATATCGGTGAATACGGAGACTTAGGCTTGACCGTGTACGATATGGCAAGCGGTAGATTCACCGCGCTTTATGATGAATGGCGATACTTATATCCGACAAACGAAATGTTGGTGGTTCCCGAAATGCACGCTCTGTGGCTTTATGATTACGACAGCAAAACCTTTACAAAAGTGCTTCTATACGCGTGATATATAAACCTCGTAGCAAAAACAAAGAAAGGATAAGAATTATGAAACGCAGAAAGTCTACCTATGGCATTTTGAAATATTTTACGGCGGTGATCCTCCTCTTGTCCTTGCTTTTGCTTGCAACCGCCTGCGATAAGGGCGAACAGGGCGAGCAGGGCGCAGTTTCCGAATTTTCGGAAGCATCGAGCGCGCCTCAAAATCTGCCGTGGGATCCCGAAGAGCTCGATTATATCGATAACTTGTTCGCGGTATTGCCGATAGAGGACGATATTGGAAAATATACCGGTCAACGTTACGTTGCACCCGAAAGCGAGCACAGCGTATCGCCGATAATCTTTATCCCCAAAAACACCATTTACGACGTCAGAATATTCACGATAAACGACGATTGGGCGGATATAAGCGATAAAAAGATAGAAAAGATACTTTTCGAAACCGAAAAGGTAACACCCCAAAAGCCGCTTATTGCAGATATTCAGTTTGTCGATCTCTTTGCGGTAAGAGGAATTTCCTTTAAGGATGCAGACGGCAACGAGCATTTTTATGAAATATCCGACAGCCCAATAGACGGAAGCCTGATTGTTTCGAAATTCGAAAACGGCGAAACCGAGGAAAGCCAAGGCGGCGAGTAATTCGATTCCGTAGACGAAATTTATTGCGTGAAGCAATGGGACGAATACATAATCGCAGAATAACACAAAAAGGAGCTTCCCAAGCTCCTTTTGTTTTGCTTATCGGCAAAGAAACGGTTAAGAAAATCGCAAAAAGCGAAATATGCCGAAAAATCAAGCGAAGCCGAGCTTCTATTTTTGAATATTTTTATTGATTTCTTGGAATTTATATGTTAAAATCTTTTGGTAAAAGAAATCTAAAAAAAGAAAGGAATTCCGACTATGGATGCTCTTTTGGAAGTATTCGGTAATTTCGCGAATATTGAACCCGGTATGATAGTTATGTGGCTTATCGGCGGCATACTTATCTATCTCGCAATAAAAAAGGATATGGAGCCTACCCTTCTTCTCCCGATGGGCTTCGGCGCTATCCTCGTTAACCTGCCCCTTTCGGGCGCTATCGGCGATCACGGCCCGATCACCACGCTTTACAACGCAGGTATTCAGAACGAGCTTTTCCCGCTCATTCTCTTTATCGGTATCGGCGCGATGATCGACTTCAGTCCGCTGCTTTCCAACCCCAAGCTTATGCTCTTCGGCGCGGCGGCACAGTTCGGTATCTTCTTCACGCTTTGCACCGCATCGCTCTTCTTTGCAGATGCCGACGCGGCTTCTATCGCTATCATCGGCGCGGCAGACGGCCCCACCTCGATCGTCGTTGCACAGGCGCTCGGTACTCCCTACGTCGGCGCGATAATGGTTGCGGCTTATTCCTATATGGCGCTCGTGCCCATTATTCAGCCCCCCGTTATCAAGCTCCTCACCACCAAAAAGGAGCGTATGATAAGAATGCCCTACGTTCAGCGTGAGGTATCGCAGACCACAAAGATCCTCTTCCCGATAATTCTTACCGTTATCGCAGGTCTTGTCGCACCCGATTCGGTTGCGCTTATCGGCTTCCTTATGTTCGGTAACCTTATTCGTGAATGCGGCGTGCTCGCTTCGCTTTCCGAAACCGCACAGAAGGTTCTCGCAAACCTCGTTACCATCTTCCTCGGTATCACTATCGCAGGTCAGATGCACTATGAAAAGTTCTTGAGCCCCGCAACGCTTCTTATCCTCGGCCTCGGTCTTGTCGCGTTCATCTTCGATACCGCGGGCGGTATACTGTTTGCAAAGTTCTTAAACCTCTTCTTAAAGACCAAGCTCAACCCCATGATCGGCGCGGCAGGCATTTCGGCGTTCCCGATGGCAGGCAGAGTCGTTCACAAAATGGCACTCAAGGAAGACCCCCAGAACTTCATTCTTATGCAGGCTACCGGCGTTAACGTTTCGGGTCAGATCGCGTCCGTTATCGCAGGCGGTATGATCCTCAACTTCTTCGGTTAATAGGGAAAGGAGATACAAAATGAAAAAAACAATGCTCTTTCTCTTGACTGCGGTAATTCTCTGCTCGCTTTTCGCTCTGTTCGCTTCGGCAGAGGGCGCGGACGAATCTATCGTAGATGTCGACCTCGATTGGCACCCCGCAAACGCTGTTGCAAACCTTAAATATATGGGCCTCGGTATGCTCGGTATTTTCGTCGTTGTCGGCGTGGTTATGGGTATCACCTATGCGCTCAACGCCATAACAGGCAAAAAGAAATAACGCTTCGATTTCGGGGGAAAACGCTTGTTTTCCCTCGATTTTTTTCGGTTCGGCGCAATAAACCGCAGTAAAAACTATTGCGGTTTTTTTATATTTGCGTTATAATATGAAAAAACCAAAAAAGGATATAAATATGAATAACAAAAGAAGCAGCGGCGTGCTGATGAGCATATCATCGCTTCCTTCGGAATACGGCATCGGCGTTTTCGGCAGGGAATGTGTTGATTTCGCGAAAAAAATAAAGGAAATGGGATTTTCCTATTGGCAGGTGCTCCCCTTCACTCCGCTCGATTACGGCAATTCGCCCTACGGCTCGGACAGCGCGTTTGCGGGCAACGAGCTTTATATAAGCCCCGAGCTTATGGTAGAGAGCGGATATATCACAAGGCACGAATCCTATACGAACAAATACAACGGCAGTCCCTTTACCGCCGATTATTCCTTCGCACGCGAAAAGAGGGAATATATACTCCGCCTTGCGTTTTCGCGGCTCGATTCAAAGGTGAAGGATGAGGTCGCGGTGTTTTTGAGCATGCACGGGCTCTTCGATCACTGCCTTTACCGCGCGTTGAAGCATAAAAACGGCGGTAAGAAATTCTGGGAATGGGAGCAGGGCGCAAGCCACGGCGACGCGCTCGCGCTCGTGCCCGAGCTTGAACAGGAGATACTTTACCACGGCTTCGTGCAGTATCTTTTCTATACGCAATGGAGCGAGACCAAGAGCAAGATAAACGAGCTCGGTATAAAAATCATCGGCGATATGCCGATATACGTTTCCCGCGATAGCGCAGACGTCTGGGCAAACCCCGAGCTTTTCGATATCGATAAGGAAACCTATGAGCCCGCGTGCGTTGCGGGATGTCCGCCCGATTATTTTTCGGAGGACGGTCAGCTTTGGGGCAACCCCTTATACGATTGGAAGTACCATAAGGCGCAGGGCTATAAATGGTGGATAAAGCGCATAAAAAGGCAGTTTGAGCTCTATGACGTTCTGCGTATCGACCACTTCCGCGCATTCGCTTCCTATTGGGCGGTTAAGGGCGACGCGACTACCGCGCGCGAGGGCGTATGGAAGAAGGGCCCCGCGATGTCGCTGTTCAAGGCTGTCAGGGCAGAGCTCGGCGACCTTCCGATAATTGCCGAGGACTTGGGCGTTTTCGGCGACGACGTTGTGAAGCTTCTTAAGGACAGCGGCTTCCCCGGAATGAGAATAGTACAGTTCGGCTTCGACCCGAGCGACGATGCAACGCATCTGCCGCATAATTATCCGATAAACTGCGTGGCATATACCGGCACGC
This sequence comes from Clostridia bacterium, assembly GCA_017629895.1. GTDB lineage: Bacteria > Bacillota > Clostridia > Oscillospirales > CAG-382 > Coliplasma. The sequence continues at coordinate 6,149 of JAGBWF010000134.1, read as the reverse complement.
ACGATAATAACACCCTTCTCGGCTGGCTGTGGGATGCGAGCGAGGAGGAGCGTGCCTTCGCGCTCGATTACGTCGGCTTCGACCACGGCGATTGGGGACAGGGCGGCTTTTACGCACCCGCCTGCAGAAAAATCATTGAATCTGTCTGGCGCTCGAGTGCGAGCCTTGCGATAATTCCGTTTCAGGATATCTGCGGCTTCGGCAGAGATGCGAGAATGAATATCCCGGGCGACGTTAACGGAAATTGGCGTTTCCGCACGACAGAAGGCACGATAAATAATATCGACGTTGCGTATTTTGAAAAAATAAACGCTCTCTTCAGAAGAAAATAATTGCTTTTATTTTCGAAAAAGGGTTGAAATATTAGATATTTGTGATATAATTTGCTTGGAATTACTTATGAATTCAGAGGTATTTTTATGAAGAAATTCAGAGCCGCCGTTATTGGTTGCGGTAACATTTTCCCCATGCACGCAGTGAGCATCGTAAGATGCGAAAACGCAGAGCTTGTTGCTGTTTGCGACGTCAAGAAGGACAGAGCCGACGCAAAGGCTGAAGAATTCGGAGTTAAGGCTTATTACGATTACATCGAAATGCTCGAAAAAGAGGATATCGACGTAGTTCATATCTGCCTGCCTCACTATCTGCACCCCATCGTTTCTATGGAATGCAGCAAGCGCGGCAAGCACGTTCTTACCGAAAAGCCCATGTCTATAAATATCGAGGATGCACGCGCAATGATCGATACCGCTAACGAAAACGGCGTCGTTCTCGGCTGTATCTTCCAGAACCGTTATAATGCAGGCACCGTGCTTACAAAGCAGCTTCTCGAGGACGGCACTCTCGGCGAAATCAAGTCCGCTAAGTGCTACGTTACCTGGGACAGATCCGATGCATATTACGGAAGCAGCGATTGGAAGGGCACTTGGGATAAGGAAGGCGGCGGTGTTATTATCGACCAGGCTATTCACACTCTCGATATGATGCGCTACCTTATCAACCGTCCTATCGAATCGGTAGATGCTACCATCGCAAGACGCGGCCACGCGAAGATCGACGTTGAAGATACCGCAGAAGGCGCTATCCGCTTCGATAACGGTATGCTCGCAAACTTCCACGCGATCAACTACTATACCTACGATGCAGAGGTATTTATCGAATTCCACTGCGAAAACGGTGTTGCGACCCTCGTTGCCGACAGAGCAGATATTAAGCTCTACGACGGCAGAGAATTCCACGCAGTACAGCCCAACGAGGATTTCGGCTACGGCAACGTTAAATCCTATTGGGGCGTAAACCACTGCAAGCAGATCAACAATTTCTATGAATGCCTTGCAAGCGGAAACGAAATGTTCATTCCCGTTGAATCGGCTTACGAAACTATGGAAATGATCTGCGCTATCTATAAGAGCGGCAAAACTCACGAAAGAGTTTATCTTAATAAGTAAATAAAAGCATAAGGGAGGTTTATAAGCCTCCCTTGTCTTAAATTGGTGCGAAAATGTTAGATATTCTTGAAACAGAAAAAAGCTTTATTTTAAAGCATATCAAAGAGGGCGATACCGTTGCCGATTTCACGATGGGCAACGGACACGATACGCTGTTTTTCTCGAAGCTTGTCGGGGAAGAGGGCAGGGTGTTCGCGTTCGATATCCAGCAAAGCGCGCTCGAAAGCACGAAGAAAAGACTTGTCGAAAATAACGCGCCCGAGAATTATACTCTTATCTGCGATTCGCACCACAACGCGAAGAAATATATCGATTGCAAAATAAAGGCGGGTATGTTCAACCTCGGTTACCTGCCGGGCGGAGATAAGAGTCTGACAACCAAGCGCGAAACGACGCTTGCCGCTGTTGAAGCCGCTATCGACCTGCTCGACAGTGATGCGATTTTGCTTATCGCCGTTTACCCCGGACACGAAGAGGGCGAAATCGAGGGCGAGCTGATAAACGAAATGCTTCAAACGCTCGACCGAAAGAGGTATTGCTGTGCGAAATTCAGAATTATAAATTCGCCGACAAGCTCGTATTTTTATATAGTAGAAACGAAATAACCGTCATTCAAAGCGGATTAAGGAGAAACAGAAATGATTTTATACGTTATACGCCACGGCGACCCTATATACGACCCCGACAGCCTTACCGAAAAGGGCAAGCGTCAGGCAGAGGCGGTCGGCAAGCGTCTTGCGCTTCACGGTATCGATAAGGTTTTCGCAAGCACGAACGTCCGCGCACAGCAAACGGCACAGCCGACCTGCGACCTCACGGGCAATAAAATGGAGATCCGCGATTGGATGAGCGAGGATAACGCCGCGCGCGATTTTATGATGAAGGACCCCGAAAACAACGACCGCTGGTGCTGGTCGTTCGGCATAAACCCCACCCGCTACCGCAAGGAAGAAACACTCGCGCTCGGCGATAAATGGTACGAGGCGTTCCCCTTTACCCATTGCAACGCAAAGGCGGGGTTCGAACGTATCGGGCGCGAATCCGATGCCTTTCTGGAATCGCTCGGCTATAAGCACGAGGGTCTGAAATATAAAATACTCAACCATACCGAAGAGCGCGTTGCGGTGTTCTGCCATTACGGCTTCGGTATGACCTGGCTTGCATATCTGCTCGATATTCCGCCCGTGCTGTTCTGGTCCACCTTTACTCTTAACCATACAGGCGTAACTATAATCAACTTTTCGAACCATTCGGACGGCTATACCACTCCGCAGGTGCTCGCGCTTTCGGATAATTCCCACCTTTACGGCGAAAGATTGCCGTATGAATTCACGAATTTCATTAAGCTTTGATCCGCGTCAGCCGATATAAAGGAGAATATTATGCTTTTGTACGTAATACGCCACGGCGACCCGATATACAGCCCCGATAGCCTTACCGAAAAGGGAAAAAGACAGGCTCTTGCCGTCGGTAAACGTCTTGCGATGCACGGAATAGATAAGATATTTTCGAGCACAAGCGGTCGCGCGCAGGATACCGCAAGACCAACCTGCGAGCTTACCGGTAAGGAAATGGTGCTCTGCGATTGGATGAAGGAAACACACGCCGCGCAGGATTTTATGTTCAAGGACCCCGAAAACGATAACCGCGGCTGCTGGTCGTTCGGTATCGAGGCGGCTCGCTTCCGTACCGAAGAGGCTGTCGCGCTCGGGAAGCAATGGTACGAGGCGTTCCCCTTTAACCTCTGTAACGCAAAGGAGGGCTTTGAACGTATCGGTCGCGAATCGGACGCGTTTTTGGAAGCACTCGGCTATAAGCACGAGGGAATGAGGTATAAAATACTCAACCATACCGAAGAGCGCGTCGCGGTGTTCTGCCACTACGGCTTCGGTATGACCTGGCTCGCCTATATGCTCGATATCCCGCCCGTCTATTTCTGGTCGGTGTTCGATATTAACCATACGGGCGTCACCGTGCTCGATTTCCGTAAGAGCGAATCGGGCTATACCGTCCCCCGCGTGCTCGCCTTTTCCGACGTCTCCCACCTCTATGGCGAAAGATTGCCGTATGAATTTACAAATTTCATTAAGCTTTAATCAAAAAAGCAGGGTTTGCGCCCTGCTTTTTCTGTTAATTGGAATATTTCTGCTTTGTCTGCTGAATCTGCTGTTGGGGCGCTGTCGTGGAGGGGTACCAGCCCTTTTCTGCCATTTTGGCATAGATTTCGTTCTGTATGCACAGGCAGTCGTTAAGCGATTGCTTGAAAGCCGCGTTCACGTTCGGGGTGGAAGATTCGATTGTGCCGTGCATAAAGATATCGCAAGCGTTTTTCACGCTTGTGAGGATATTGTCCATAATTACCTGATCCTGCATTTTCTTCTCCTTTAAAGTAAATTGTAGATTCGGTCAAAGGTCTGCTGTTGCTTCTGCGCGATGCTCTGAACGAAATTCGAAAGCTCGGTATCGCTCATTTGGTTCGAAAAATCGGCGCAGACGGTTTTGATCTGCTTGGTGTGTCCGAGCGCGTCCTCGATATAAAGAAGCTCTTTGGGTGACATAAAATACCTCCGAAATAAGATTTGTAATCTTATTGTTGCCGCAGTTTTTTACCGATATTCACTTGAATTCAATTTGACGTTGTGTTAAAATAAAATAAACACATATTGGAGGTATATTATGGCAGGCTACGACAGAGTTTTCGGATTGGTACGCGAGGAGGTAAACCAGCTTTTCGAGGAGGGCAGGGAGATCGACCGCGAAAAATATCTTGAATTAATAAACGCAAACGCAGAAAACAAAGCAAAGCTTATGGAAATATACGACTCTCTTTGCGCGCTCCCGATGCGCTCGGATTACAAATATAACGAACCGAGCGAGCTCGAGGAAATTTATGCCGAAAGCGACATAAGCACTCTCCCTGACGATAAATATACCCCCGTCGATAAGGAATACTTCCGCGGTGCGTGGCTGGGCAGATGTATCGGCTGTGCGCTCGGTCAGCCGGTCGAGGGCTGGCAGTCGCAAAGAATTATCGATTGGTATAAAAACGCGGGCAAATACCCGATAAGGTATTACGTTCCCACCGTTTCGGGCGAAAACCGCAACGAAGGCTTGGCAACCGACGAAAAGCTTTGCGGTATGCCGCTTGACGACGATACAAGGTTTACGGTTATTTATTATAAGCTGTTAAAGGAAACGGGATATGATTTCGATTCCTGGGACGTCGGCAGCCATTGGGCTTGGAACCTGCCGTTCCGCTTTGTCTGCACGGCGGAAACTCAGGCTTATCTCAACTATATAAACGTCGATATTTTTACTCCGTGGTGGAAGCCCGAAAACGCAATGGAGCTTTTAAAGAGCGAAAGGGTGAACAGCCATCTCAACCCCTACCGCGAATGGATAGGCGCACAGATCCGCTGTGATGCCTTCGCCTACGTTGCCGCAGGTATGCCGAGGCTCGCTTCTCGCCTTGCACACACAGACGCGTATTTTTCTCATATCAAAAACGGCATTTACGGCGAAATGTTCTTTGCCGCCCTTATCTCCGCCGCATTTACCGAAAAGGATATAAACAAATGCTTCGAAACCGCGCTTGCGGTCATCCCCAAAAAGAGCCGTTTTTACGAGGAAGCCGTTTGGGCTCGCGAGCTTGCCGAAAGCGATATAGCGCGTGACGAATTAAGACTTTCGCTTATCGAGCGCGGTAAAAAATACAACTGGGTGCATACTATCAATAACGCGGCGTTCTGTATCGCTTCGATAATGCGCTTTAAAAACGATTTCCGCGAAGCTATCGCGTTTGCGGTGGAATGCGGCGCGGATACCGACTGCAACGGCGCGACCGTCGGCTCGTTTATGGGCGCGCTTATGGGCGAAAGCGGAATACCCGAGGATCTGAAAGCGGGAATCAAGGACACCTTCAGTGTCGGCGTTTCGCCTTACGATAATTATTCTATTCGCGCCTTCGCGGATGAGGTTAAGGAACTGCACGATTCGCTTAACAAATAATATATAAGCAAGAAAATGCCGTCTGTCCGTATGAGCAGACGGCGTTTTTAACATAAAAAATCAAAAAAACAAATAATATTATTGCAAGATGAAAAAAATCAAAAAAATTCCGAAAAAACTCTTGACAAAAGCTGTTGAAATAAGTAAAATGTCAACGGTTAGCAGGGGCTAACCAACAAAGAAAGCGGTGATAATATGAACCTTAAAGAAGCATTGGAAGGAAAAGAATATATTATCCGCGAGATTCGCACGGACGACGAGGAGCTGAACGCCTTTCTCTTTTCGCTCGGCTGCTACAGCGGGGAAGCGATAACCGTCGTTTCGCAAAAAAAGCGCGGCTGCGTGATATCCGTCAAGGATGCGCGTTACAGTATAGATAATCAGCTCGCAGAGGCGATAATTATATAAAAAACAGCCGAAGGGTTTGTTTTTTTGGGCTATCAGTTAGCCTCGGCTAACTCGATTCCGCCTTGGAACGAAATATTCGGAAATCGGAGGAAATAAAATGAGAATTGCATTGGCAGGCAATCCCAATTCAGGAAAAACCACAATGTATAACGCGTTGACGGGAAGCAACGAAAAGGTCGGCAACTGGGCGGGCGTTACCGTCGATAAAAAGGAAGCGCCGATAAAGAGGTCGCTTTGTCCCGAAAAGGCGCGTCTTATCGCGGTCGATCTTCCCGGCGCCTATTC
>JAGBWF010000133.1 GCA_017629895.1 Clostridia bacterium | reverse complement strand
TAAAGAGGTCTCCTTTATGGTCGAGGGTGATGGTGCATATTCGCGCTATAAGTTCGAAAGCGGTGTTCACCGCGTTCAGCGCGTTCCCGAAACCGAGGCACAGGGCAGAATACAGACCTCTACCGCAACGGTTGCCGTGCTTCCCGAGGTTGACGACGTAGACTTCGAGCTTAATATGGACGAGCTCGAAATAACCCGTCACCGCTCTGCAGGCGCAGGCGGCCAGCACGTTAACAAGACCGAATCGGCGGTAAGGATAATCCATATCCCCACGGGTATCACGGTTGACTGTCAGGACGAACGCTCGCAGATAAAGAACAAGGATAAGGCTCTTAAAATTATGAAAAGCCGCCTTGCCGATATGTATAACCGCGAAAAAGAGCAGGCTGTGCAGAGCGAAAGACGCTCGCAGGTCGGTACGGGCGACCGCAGTGAAAGAATCCGTACCTATAACTACCCCCAAGGCAGAATTACCGACCATAGAATCGGCTATACCGTGCATTCGCTCGAAGCCTTTCTTAACGGCAAAATGGACGATATGATCGACGCACTTATCTCGGCTGACCGTGCCGAAAAGCTCAAAGCAGGTATCGAATAAAAGCAATAAAAACGCCGTATCCGAAGGGATTTGCGGCGTTTTTTCGTTTTGCATAAAAGCAATTACACAAAAAAGCGAAGCGGTAATTGTGCAAGGCTACAAACATTGAAGCAGAAGTTTTTGCGGTGTTGACATTTTTTCGCCGATGCTTTATACTTGAACGTGTAAGAATATATATTTCGTATTCGTGAAGTGTTTCTTCGTTTACCTCCTTTCAGCAAAAGAAGTCCCGACGAATCCCGGGGCTTCTCTTGCCGTAATAAAGAGGGAAGAGGCGCTTGCACGTTTCTTGGTGGAGGAAATATGAACAGAAGGATTTCGTTTATACTGCTTATCGCACTGCTTGTCGGCGTTTTGGCAACGCCTGCTTCGGTTTTTGCCGAGGATATAAAGGACCCCTCGGATATCGCGAAGGTGCTTATCTATACCGAAAACGGTGTCGATATCCCTGCGAACAAGAGCAAGGTTAATTGTGAAATTTATATCGTCGATGAAAAGGGCGGCGCTTACGAAACGGTTCACGGCGAAAACTGTACCGTTAACGTAAGAGGTAATTCGACCTCGTCTGCATATAAAAAGCCCTACAATATCAAATTCGACAGCAAGACCGACGTACTCGGTATGGGTAAAAACAAAAAGTGGAGCCTGCTTGCGAACTGCTACGATAAAACGCTTATCCGTAACGCCGTTGTTATGGATTTCGCGCGCGAGCTCGGCGTTCCCTATACCCCCGATTACCGTTTTGTAGACGTATACGTTAACGATAAGCTTCAAGGAAGCTACGTTATAATCGACTCTATTGAGGTCGGTGAAACACGCGTTGATATCGACGTTGATAACAATGAATACCTTTTAGAGCTCGACTGGAATCCTCAAGACCCCGATTGCTATTACTTCTATTCCTGGAACGAAAGTATGAAGTTCGCGATCAACGAGCCCGAGCTTGAAGACCTTTCCGAAACCCAGAAGAAATACGTAACAGACCTTGTTTCGAAAGCCGAAAACGCATTGAGAAGCGGCAGCATCGCAGAGGTAGAGAAATATTTCGATATCGAATCGATGGCTAAATTTTATCTCACGCTTGAATTTTTCAGAAATATCGACGTTGCAACGAGCTCGACTCGCTTCCATATCAAGAACGGCAAGATCTACGGCGGTCCCGTTTGGGATTTCGACCTTTCCTCCGGCAACTATAACGTCGATTATTACGGAAAGGGCACTCTTGAACAGCAGTTCCACGCAACGAGCATGAAATGGTTCAGAGAGCTTGTCAAATACGACGATTTCCAAAGCGTTGTTAACGAAAACTTCCTAAAAATGCAGGATACTATCGTTAACCTTTATACAGACAATACTCTCGGACTCAATAAGATAGATACCCTTATCGATAAATACGGCGCATCCTTCGAGCGCAACAATACCGACGCGGGCTGGGCTCCGAACGTTGTTCACCACGCTTCGATGCAGCTCGAACGCCACCCCGATAAAACCTATGAAGAAAACGTCGAATTTTATCGCAACTGGCTCAAGGAACGTAACGAATGGCTTCTCGAGGAATGGGGGCTCACCTCCTTTATCGAGCTCGGCGACGGCGCGGATATCACTCTCGACGGCTATTATATATACGGCACAACCGATAAAACCACCGCCGGAGATATCGTTTCTCAGATTGCGACAAAGGGCGCGAGCGTGATTGGCGGCTCCGAGCTTAAAGAGGGCGATATAGTTCCCAACGGCAGTATCGTAACCGTCGGCGGCGTTTCCTATGCAGTTATCCTCAAAGGCGACGTGAACGGCGATGCGAAGATAGACCAATACGATTATCTGCTCGTTATGCGCGAATATTTCGATACCGTAACGCTTAATGAGGTTCAGTTCCGTTCGGCAGATATAAACGGAGACGGAATTATCAACCAGTACGATTACATCCTTGTAAAGCGTCATTATTTCAAAACCTACGATATTTATAAGAAATGATTAGAAGAACACTGATATTTCTGCTCGCGTCGATGCTTATATTGCTCGGCGCGTGCGGGCTAAAAAACGAAAATGCAAATAATTCAAGCGCGGTCTCCGAGCCTGCAAAAGACTCCTCGCAGACGAGTGCCGAGGTATCGCAGGTGGGCGAGCACAGCGGCGAGCTGAAGGTGCATTTTCTCGACGTAGGACAGGGCGATTCGATATTTATCGAGCTTCCCGACGGAAAATGTATGCTTATCGATGCAAGCGAGCGCGAATTTGCATGTGGAATAATTTCCGCAATCGATTGTCTCGGCTATAATAAAATCGATTATCTTGTCGCAACACATCCGCATAGCGACCATATCGGCGGAATGCAGAGGGTTGTCGAGAATTTCGAAATAGGCGAAATTTATATGCCCGAAGCGATAAGTGATACAAAAACCTTTATAAGCCTGCTTGAAACGATAGAATCAAAGGGTCTTTCGATAAACGTTGCGAAGTCGGGGGTGAATATCCCGCTCGGCAACGGCGCGGCGGCGAAATTCGTTGCACCCGTTTCGATAGTTGACGATTTGAATAACTGCTCGGCGGTGCTTCATCTCGGGTTCGGCAACAGAAGCTTTTTGTTTATGGGTGATGCCGAAATTCCCGAGGAGGATACGATAACCGATAATATCGATTGCGACGTTCTGAAGGTCGGACACCACGGAAGCAAGACCTCGTCGGGCGAAGCGTTTTTGAACAAGGCCACCCCCGAAATCGCGGTGATCTCCTGCGGAGAGGGTAACGAATACGGACACCCTCACGACGTTGCGCTTATGCGATTGAAATATGCCGGTGTAAAGGAATTCTACCGTACCGACCTTTCGGGCACGGTAACCGTTGCAACCGACGGCGAAAAGCTTACCGTTTCGGAGGGATTAACGCCGAGCGGATACAAATGGGTGCTCAATATAAGCACAAAAAAGCTTCATACCGCTACCTGTAAATCGGCTATCGATATGAAGGAAGAAAATAAGGCGTATTCGAAACGCGGACTTGATGAGCTTCAGGCGCTTGGCTATACGCTTTGCGGAAGCTGTGATCCGGAGGAATAAATTATGAAAATTATAATCGACCGTATCGAAGAAAATATCGCGGTTTGCGAGCTCGAAAGCGGAGAAACAGTGAATATTCCGCTTTGCATTTTCGAAAACGCAAAAGAGGGCGACGTGTTCAATATCGTCCGCGACGATTCCGCAAGAGAAGAGCGTATGAATAAGGCACGCTCGTTGTTCGACAAGTTAAAGAAATAAAAAGAATTGTGTTTTTGCGAGAGAAAGCCTTATGTAAGGTCTTTCTCTCGTTCTTTTTATAAACAAAAAGCCATTGCGTTTCTTGTCGCAATGGCTCTTATTGTCTATGCTTGGAACCTGACCGATTTTGCCCAATCGAAGAAGTTGTTTTCGTACATCAAGAAGTCGGACTGCTTGGTTATAAATTGCACCGTCCAATATGCATCGTCGGAACAGTACGAGAAAACACGGCAAACGTTATTGTTTTGCGTTTTTGTATAGTAAAACAAACCGTCTTTTTCTTCAACACTGTATTCTTGTTCTAAAGAGTCGACGTAATATTCCAAAAACTCCTTTTCGGACATATTTCCCGAAACGTCATTTTCGATATCGCTTTTGGCACACCGTTCAACAATGACGCCGATATAATTCGTTGTGAAATAGCCTGCAAAACCGCGTTCACTTTTGGTTGTTTGGAATTGGTCCGTGAGGGTTATGGTTAATTCTTCTGCTTTGAAATCCTTTGCTTCTCCCACGACATCTGCATCGAGCTTAAAATCGTTTTGGAACGTAAAACATCCCGAAAGCAAGGTGGATAAAATAAGTATTAATGAAATTAACGCGTGCTTTTTCATAATATACCCTCCGTTTTGTTTGTTAAACAGTTCTTTTTAAAAAGCGCTTAATCCTCAAGCTCGTTCGCGGCATTCTTCAAAAGCTCGATAATCGGGAGCTTTTGCGGGCAGATAGCTTCGCACTGACCGCATTCGATACAGTCGCTCGCCTTGCCGCGAGTGCCGCCCGTCTGGAAGCCGTACCACCATTTTGCGCCGTAGGTGGTGTATCTGCGCGAGTTGTTTACGATGTTGAATATAGAGGGTATCGGAATTTTCTGCGGACAGCCGTCGGTGCAGTAGGAGCAACCGGTACACTGAATAATATCCATGCTCTTTATAATTTCGGTTACGCGTGCAATCGAAGCAAATTCATCCTCGGAAAGCGGCTTGAAATCGCTCATAAACGAAAGATTGTCTGCCATTTGCTCGGTGTTGCTCATACCCGAAAGCACCATAAAGACACCCTCGAAGCTTGCCGCAAAGCGTATTGCGAAGCTTGCGTTGCTTCCGCCGTATTGTGCGAGCTCTTTTTCTGCCGCCTCGGGCAGTCCCGCAAGGCTTCCGCCCTTGACAGGCTCCATAATAATTATCGGCTTACCGTGCTTGCGGCACACCTCGTAGCAAAGACGGCTCTGAACGCCCTTGTCCTCGTAATCGATATAGTTGAACTGTATCTGCACACATTCAAGCTCGGGGTATTCGGTTAAAATTTGGTCGAGCACCTCGGCGCTGTCGTGGAAGGATATGCCGACGTGGCGCACCTTGCCCTCGGCTTTAAGCTCAAAGGCTGTTTCATAAGCTCTGCATTCCTTGAACTTCTTAAAGCTGTTCGCGTTCTGCGAGTGCATAAGGTAGAAATCGAAGTAATCTACACCGCAAGCCTCTAACTGACTTTCGAACAGCGGGCGGATTTCCTCGTTGGTTTTGAAATAGGGGCTCGACAATTTGTTTGTGAGTATGTATTTGTCGCGCGGGTAGCGGTTAACGAGCGCTTCGCGTATCGCCGGCTCGCTTTTTTGGGAAATATATCCGTGCGCCGTATCGAAATAGTTAAAACCTGCATTTATAAAGCTGTCAACCATTTCGCAGAATTGGGGAATATCGACGTTTTCGTCCTTCATCGGCAAACGCATACAGCCGAAACCGAAATTCTTTTTAACCTCGGGGAAATTGCTCATATTAAGCCTCCGTGTTTTTAGGATATCTTCATTTTACAGTATTTTCGTCGCTTTGTCAACTCGACGCGGTTTGCGGGTTATTCCAAAAAGAAATCGCCTTCGCCGAAATGCTTGTATTTCCAGCCGCTGTTGTATTTGTCGCTGTATTTGCCCCAAGAATACGCATAATTATAGCTTTTGCCTGCGTACCATTTTCCGCGGGTGGTGTATTCTAAATTGTCGTAATAAAGCATAAAAGCCAATAACAACTGCGATAAACCGTCTTTCTCGTCCAAAAGATAGAGCGTGTGGCTGAAACAGCCGTTTTGCGCGGTTAGAAACGTGTCTGCCTGCGCGATTTGTGTACGGTCATCGCTTTCATAAAAGCAGGCGTAGGTGTATTTGCCCTTCGAAACGGTGTAAACGTATATCGTTTCGCCGCTTGCGGTTTTTATTATATATCTTTGCTTTCCGTAGCCGTCCAAAGAACGCGCGAACGAGCCGATAAGCTTCTTGTTGCAATAACAGTTAAAAAGCTTTTTTTGCTTGGGCTTGCCGAACCAATGTAAAAAGGGAATATAGTTAATTGGCGCCGAGAATCGAAAGCGCGAAATAATCGCACTGTCGGTTTTGCTGTATTCCATTTTTATTCTCTGGTATTTGGAAAGCGCGCCGAGCCGACCGAAATATATAACCTCGCCGTTCGCTTCGATATCGTACTCGTGTGCAAGATATGCGTTTGTTTT
>JAGBWF010000132.1 GCA_017629895.1 Clostridia bacterium | reverse complement strand
ATAATATGTATTCCTTTCTGTCCTTATCGAGCTCGGAAAGTATATCGTCGAGCAAAAACACGGGATATTCGCCGGTAAGCTTATAAGAAAGCTCTCCCTCGGCAAGCTTCAAGGCAAGAACAATACTTCTTTGCTGACCCTGTGAGCCGTACATTCTCGCGCTTTTTTTATTGATACATACCGAAAAATCGTCCTTGTGCGCTCCGTAAAAGGAAAGATACCTTTCTTTTTCGTATTGCATCTTTTCCTTGAGCAATACGTTATATTTTTCCTTTAATTCGTCGATGCTTTCGAAGGAGCCTGCCTGCGACTGATAATTAAGAGTAAGCTTTTCTTTGTTTCCGCTCATATCGAGCAGGAATTTTTCCGCCTCCTCCTCGAGCCTCTGAACGTATTTACGTCTGTTTACGGTTATAACGGCGGCAAGCGAAGCCAGGCGCTCGTTATATACCTCCAAAAGCTCGTCTATAACGTTACCGCGCTTCAAAAGTGCGTTTTTCTGCGCTAAAACACGGTTATATTCGTTTAAAGTAGGAGCGTAACGCGGAAACGACTGGCAGATCGCAAGATCCAAAAACCTTCTTCGGTTTTCGGGCGAGCCCTTAACAAGACTCAGGTGATCGGGCGTGAAGATAACCGCGCGGAACCTGCCGATATATTCGGTCATTTTAAGCGCAGGCCCCTCACCGAGCCTTATTGCGCGCCTTCCGCTTTTATTCAGAACTGCGGTCATATCCCAATCGACGTTCTGCGTCGCGAATTTAATACCTATCTGCCCCTTTTCACATCCGAAGCGGATAAGCTCCTTATCCTTGCAGTTGCGAAAGCTCTTTCCTGCGGCAAAATAGAATATTGCTTCCAATATATTTGTTTTTCCCGCGGCGTTTGCACCGCAAATTACGTTTACACCCGAGGAAAAATCTATCTCGCTTTCCTCGGCGTTGCGAAAATCACGCAAGGACAGGTGTTTTATGTTCATATTTTTTAAAATACGTTATACCGCTTTAAAGGATCAGTCCTTTAATTTGCAGGGCAATACGAGATACTTATAGCTGCTGTCTTCATCCTTTTCGGCAGGCTCGATCATCATGCTCATAAGCGGAGTGGAAAGCGAAACGACTATCTTTTCGTCCTTGCAGGCACGCAGAGCATCGAGAAGATATCTGTTATTAAAGCCGATTTCTATATCGTCGCCGTCCTTTTTAATACGGATATTATCGTTTACACTTCCGTACTGAGTATTACAAGAGATATTAAGGCTGTTATCCTCGAATTTGCATCTTAAAGGAGTTCTGAGCTTTTCATCGACAAGTAAGCTTGCTCTTTCGGCGGATTCGATAAACTCGCTTCTGTTGATGGTGGCAAAAATTCTGTTCGACTGAGGAAGCGCTCTTCTGTAATCGAGATATTCGCCCTCCAGAAGCCTCGAGAAGAAAATTATATCGCCGAGCTTAAAGATGATATATTTTGCGGTAAATTCAACGCGGAGAGGCTCTTCATCGTCATCAAGCAGCTTTGCAAGGTCGGAAAGCGCCTTACCGGGAACGATAAACGAAAATCTGTTGTCGTTATCGAATACGCAGTTCTTTTCCTCGCGCAGTGCAAGACGGAAATTATCGAGAGCTACACAGGTAAGAGTTCTGTTTTCTACCATAAAAAGCTCGCCGGTGAGAATAGGTCTCGCTTCGGAGGTTGCAACAGCAAAAACCGTGCTGTTGATAATATCCTTCATAAGCGATCTTGAAATATTGAATGCGTTTTCGCCGCCCAATTCGGGAAGACCGGGGAACATTTCCGCAGTTACGCCGTGAATCGAGAAATCGGACATACCGCCGGTAATGCGGACCATATTTCTGTCGTCGGATTCGATACAAATGTCGCAATCGGGGAAGTTTCTTACAATAGAGGTTATCTTTTGCGCGTTGATGATAACCGAGCCCTCCTCCATCATAACGACGGTACCGACGGTTCTTACACCCTTTTCGAGATCGTATCCGCAAACGGTAAGGGTATCGCCCTTAAGAGTAAACAGAAGGCCCTCGAGCGCGGGCAGGGTAGTCTTATTGGAAGCCGCCGATGCCGCAGGGATGATCATCGATAATAAAGTTTTTTTATCCGCAACGAATTTCATATTTTCTTGCACCCGTATATATCGGATATACGGATTTCCTTTCTCTAATTTCTGCTGTTAAAGGGGTATTTTTTCAAATCCCCATAGGTATTCACATAAAGCCACGGGTTTTCCACATTCTTTATCACAGCCTGTCCACGCGTTAAAAGTCGTTTTTTGACTGCTAAAGCTTATAAATCGGGTTATCCACAAAATCCACCGTGCCTACTAATACTAATAATACTAATAAATACCTTTATAAAAGGTTTCTTTTCTTTTTGCGCTTTGCGCTTTTTTTATTTATTGACCGATAAGCTCGGCTATAACCGATTTTATCTCTCTTTCAAACAAAGGCTCGGTTTTCATCTTCTTTTCGATAAAGCTTATCGAATTGATAACCGTGGTATGATCCTTTTTATTAAAAAGCTTTGCTATCGAGGTCTGCGAAAGATTGGTGGTCTTTCTTATAAGATATATAGCGTAATGCCTTGCCGCGATAACGTCTGCCGTGCGGCGTGTGCTCTTTATATCCTCGCGCTTGACGCCGTATCGCTTTTCGGCATAATCGAAAATCTTATCGATTATCGATTCCTTGCTGTTCTCAGCGGCGAAAAACTCGTTTAAAACCTCTTTCGCAACGAAAACGTCGCAAGCCTCACCTGTTATAAAGGTGTGCGCCTTGAGCTTTTTGAGGGCTCCCTCGATCTGACGTATGTTCGTGGTTATCGCACCGGCAAGGAAATAAAGCACGTCGTTATCGAGCTCGTATCCGAAATCCATTGCCTTGCGCTTGAAAATTGCAACGCGAAGCTCGAAATCGGGCGGCTGTATATCGGCAACCAAGCCCATAACGAAGCGGGTTTTCAATCTGTCCTCGAGATTGTTTATATCCTTCGGTGCACAGTCGGAGGCGAGAATTATTTGCTTGTTCATCTTGAAAAGCGTATCGAAGGTATGGAAAAATTCCTCCTGCACCGACATTTTACCCGCGATAAACTGAATATCGTCTACGAGAAGAACGTCTAAATTTCGGTATTTTTCGCGGAATACGACCGGCTTTTTAAGCGAAAGCGAATCGATAAGCTCGTTTGTAAATTCCTCGCCCGTAACGTAAAGAATATTATAATTCGGGTGATTTTTGCGTATCTCGTTCATTATCGAGAAAAGCAAATGCGTTTTGCCCAAGCCCGAGTTGCCGTATAAGAACAAGGGGTTATTCAATTCCGCGGGGTGATTTGCAACCGCAAGAGAAGCCGATTGAGCAAGCTGGTTCGATTTACCGACAACGAAATTTTCAAAGGTATAATCGGGGTTGAAGCGCATTTTATACGCCGAATCGACCTTTTGCTCAAGCTCGGGAAGAAGCTCTGCCTCCTCCTCGTCGGAAATTATCTTTAATTCTATCTGAACGCCGATAACCTCGGAAAATTTGCTTTTTATCGCGTCGTAATAGGTGGATTCGATAAAGCTTTTTTTGCTTTGAGGAAATGAAACAGTTACGTTCGTTCCCTCGATAGAAACCACGCGCATCGGCTTCAGCCAGAGATTCATAGAGGTAGAGGTATATATTTTGGAAAGCTCTTCAAGCACGTAAAGTTTTATTTGCTTTAATTCTTCGTTTGTCATAGCTCCCTCTTTTTTCGTTTTTTATTTTATTCCACAGCTTGTGGACATATATATTCGTTTAATTATAACACACAGGTTTTAAAATGTAAACCCCTTTTTCTAATAAAGTAACTTAACTTATATATATATTATTCATAAATATTAAATAATCCTGCCCGAAAGGCTGTTTTTCTTGACAATCGGAGGAAAATAACCTATAATGCAGGAAACGAGGTTTTTATGGGTGATAATATGCTTTTGAAAAACGCTTTGAAATATAAATATCGTTTGCTGTTTATCTGCTGTATGCTTTGCGGGCTTTTAAACGTGTTTACCTTCTGGCAGGGCGATATGAAATATCCCGCGCAAGCGCTTTTTATTCCCGCGGTGGTTATCGTTATCGCGATAGTCGGCTTTAAGCTTTATAAGGAAGAGCCGTTCGATGAAAAAACCGTAATCTTCTGTCTTTTCGTAATAGGCTTTTTCTTCCGCTTGGTTTATATCCAGTCCACAGGGCATCTTATCCGTCAGCACGATGTTGGCGGCAAAAACGGTCATCTTGAATATATTCTTAAGTTTTATACCCATCAGAAGCTTCCGCAAACGATAGAATGGCAATATTATCAGCCGCCCGTATGGCATTATATCTGCTCGCTGTTTTTGCATATACAAACCACACTCGGCATTGCGCTCGATGCGGCGAAGGAAAATCTGCAGTTAATTTCCTTCTTCTGCTCGAATATGATAACGCTCGTTTCCTACAGCCTTTTTAAAAAATTCTCGCTTAAAGGGCTTTCCTTGATAATCCCCTTCGCGATCGTCGTATTCCACCCGACCTTTATAATACTCGCAGGCAGCATAAACAACGACGTTTTATCGCTTCTGCTTGCTCTTATTTCGGTCGATCTCGCGATAAAATGGTACCGCGAGCCGAAGCTTTCGACAATATTAAAGCTCGCTCTCTCTATCGGCTTTTCGATGGGAGTAAAGCTTTCCGGCGGTCTTATTTCGGTTGGTGTGGCAATGCTTTTCGCTATAAGGCTTTTCGGAAGGAAATACAAAAACAAGATCGGTCTTATCGGTCAGTTCGCTTCGTTCGGAATTATCTGCGTGCCTATCGCGCTCTGGTGGCAGGTCAGAAATTATATAAGATTCGATACCCCCTTCACCTACGTTCCGAAGCTTTCGGAAACACATTCGCAGTTTATCGGATTTCGGAGCTTTTTCGAAAGAATTTTCGATATTTCGGCGGTGTTCGATATCGGCGTATACCCCGCGAGAATGATTCAGAGCAAGGTCGGAATATACGATTATTACGAATACAACATTCCGCTCGGCGCGCTTAAATCGAGCGTTTTCGGCGAATACTATCTCGGTCAGGGTAGCAAAATCGGGCTTATTTGCGCACAGCTTTTGTTCTGGAGCGCGGTTATAATCGCAATCGCGGCGACGGTTTCGGCGGTTTATTCTGTTATAAAAGCGTTCAAAAACAGTAAAGAGGAGTGCGGATTTGCAAAATCCGAGCTGATTTTTACCCTTGTTTGCGTTGCGACGGTAATTTTTTCTTATATAAAATTCTGCTTCGAATTTGCCCATTTTTGCACTATGGACTTCAGATATATCGCAATAACTATTGTTTTCGGTGCTCTATATATTGGGCTTTTGCTTAAGCATCGCGAAAAAAACAACAAAATGTTCGATAAAATACTGCGTAATTCACTCTGTGTGCTTATCGGAATTTTTGCTCTTTCGAGCCTTGCAATATACCTTACCGCAGGTTAATATAATAATAAAAAATCCCCAAAAACACTTGACAAATGGGGATTTTTTGTTATATAATATGTTGCTATGCTCTGCGGACCACGGCTGCAAGGCAGGCTATGATTACTTGTTTTTGAATAATAATTGGAGGTGCAATACCAATGCTTAGAACATATCAGCCTAAGAAGAGACACAGAAAGGCAGAACACGGCTTCAGAAAGAGAATGGCTACCGCTAACGGCAGAAAGGTTCTCAAGAGAAGACGCGCAAAGGGCAGAGCAAGACTCACCTATTAATCGTTAAAAGCGATAATTTATCCGTTGGTTTTTTGAAATGGAAAAAACACGCAGGATACAAACTTTAAAGGAAAACCACCTGTTCTCGCGAGCATACCGAAAGGGCAGGTGCTTTTCCGGAAGGTATATCGCGGTATACGTTTTAAAAAACACCCGCGAAAAAGATACCAATAAAATCGGGATCACCGTATCTAAAAGCCGCGGAAACGCGGTTAAAAGAAACAGGACGAAGCGTATAATACGCGAAGCCTATCGGGTTTTTCATCGGTTTATAAAAGAAGGTCATATTATCGTCGTTGTCGCACGTCAGCCCTGCGTCGAAGCTCACGTTTCCGTGGTCGTAAGCGAGATGGAGGAATTATTGTCAAAAGCGGCACTTTTATAAAACTGCTTTGCATAAGGAAATCCTAAAACAAAGCCATGAAAAGTTTATTTATCCGTCTGATACGGTTTTATCAAAAGAATATTTCTCCGTACAAGCCCCGTTCTTGCCGTTTCACGCCGACCTGCTCGGCATACGCTATCGAAGCTATCGAAGCACACGGCATATTTAAAGGGCTTTTGCTTGCGTTATACCGAATTTTGCGGTGTAACCCCTTTAATAAGCACTGCGGATACGATCCCGTACCGCCGAAAAAGAAAAGTACGGATTAAACGAAATTTCAACGCACGTATTGTAAAATACGTCCATGTGCGGAAATTTTCCGTCCCCAAGTGAAAGGAAAAGTAATGGGATTTATTTATAATCTTTTTTCGTATCTGATGAAGGGCTGCCTTTATATTTCGGGTAACAATTATATTCTGGCGCTCTTTTTCTTTGCTCTCGCTTTTCAGGTTATTCTGCTTCCGCTTGCGATAAAGCAGCACAAATCGCAGATCAAAATGGCACAGGTCAAGCCTATGGAAATGGCGATCCGCGAAAAGTATAAGGGAAGAACCGACAAGGCTACCCAGCAGAAAATGACCATGGAAATACAGGAAATGTATCAGCAGAACGGCTACAACCAGTTTTCCGGCTGTCTTCCCATGCTTATACAGCTTCCTATTATTATGATTCTCTTTACTATTGTAAGAGAGCCTATCACCTATTCGAGTAATCTTCAGAACTTCGATATGGAGGCAAATTCGAAAGAGGCTGTCGTTTATTATCAGGAGCTCAAGGATTCGCTCAACAAGGATGCGTTTGAAAGCGAAACCGAATATAACGAATATATCGGTATTTTGTACGGCTATCAGGGCGAGCTCGGCATTGCAAAGGTCGATGACAAAACTCCCTCCGACGCTTTTAAATTCAGCTATAACGATACCGAATATTACGCAAGCGGCAAGGGTCCCTATACCGATACCGCAATCACCCGTCTTATTTTAGAGGGTAAGAAGGAGCTCGACGAGCTTGCAGAGGAAGGTAAGATTCAGGGCGATAAGAAGGATTCGCTCAATGCGAAGCTTGTGCCCTTCGGCGAATATGCCGATCAGCTTCCCGATTACAGCATCGGCTCGCTCAACTTTATAAATGAGCCCGATTTCAACAGAAATTTCTGGCTTATGATCGTTCCGCTTCTCGTATTCCTCACCTCCTTCCTTTCCACCAAATTCACAAGAAGATTTTCGGGTGCGGCTACCCAGACCGATGCAAACGGCAACCCTGTCGGCGGCGGCTTGTTTATGGAAGTCGGTATGCCTCTTATCTCCGCTATCTTCGCATACAGTATGTCTGCCGCAATCGGCGTATACTGGATCTGGAGAACCCTGCTTTCTATGGTTCAGACCTACGTTTTCGCAAAGGCTATGCCTATTCCGCAGGTTACCGAGGAGCAGATCGCAGAGGCCAAAAAGGCACTGAAATCCAACGTTAAAAAGAAGAAGGTTATCACTATCGAGGTCGATGAGGACGATAACAGCTACGACGATATGATCGTCAACGGCGACGGTACCAAAAAGACCAAAACCATCGATCCGACACAAAGGACACCGCGCCGTATCGAAATGCTCACAGCCGATGATGACGAGAGCAATTCCGACGATAGCGCAGAAAACTGATTTTTGAAAGGTAAATAATATGTTAAAGGAAACCGTAGTAGCGGCGAAAACAGTCGAATTGGCTGTAAATGCGGCTTGCGAGGAGCTCGGAGTTACCGCCGAAGAGGTGGAATACACCGTTCTCGAGGAGGCTAAAAAGGGCATTCTCGGTATCGGCGCAAGCGATGCAAAGGTCAGCGTTTCGCTTAAAATGACCCCCGCATTGAAGGCTTATGAATTTATAGAAAACCTTGTTAAGAATATGAATCTCGATGCAACCGTCGAGATCACCGAAAAGGACGATGAGGGCGTTACCATCGCAATAAACGGCGGCAATCTCGGCATCCTTATCGGCAGAAGAGGCGACGTTCTCGATTCGCTTCAGTATCTTGCAACCCTTGCGGCAAATATCGAAAAGGGAAGCTTCTACCGCGTTACCGTTGACGTTCAGGGCTACCGCGAAAAGCGTGCCGAAACGCTTCGCGGCGTAGCAAGAAGAATGAGCGAAAAGGTTCTCAAATATAAGAGAAGCTTCGCTCTTGAGCCTATGAACGCATACGAGCGCAGAATCATTCACTCCGAATGCCAGAATATCGCGGGTGTAACCACTCGCTCGATCGGCGAGGGCGCAGACAGAAAGATCGTCATCTCTCCCGAAAAGAAATAAATATAAGCATAAAGCTCGCGTTAGCGGGCTTTTTGTTTTGGATAAAAAGTTTGGAAAAAAATATGAAGCAAGAAGTAATTACTTCTTGCTTCTTTATTTATATACTGTTACCTGCGACGAAGGCGGTGGAGAAGGCGATCTGGAGGTTAAAGCCGCCGGTGTAGGCGTCGAGATCCATTACCTCGCCTGCGAAGTAGAGCCCAGAAACAAGCTTCGATTGCATCGTTTTCGGGTCGATCTCGCGGCAATCGACACCGCCGCCCGTAACGATAGCCTCGTCGATGGGGCGAGTGCCGGTAATCCTTATCGGTATCGCCTTCATAAGCGTAACGATCTTCCTGCGTTCCTCTTTCGTAAGGCTGTTGAGCTTTGTTTCGGGCGAAATTCCGCAAAGCGCGATAAAGGGGTCGATAAGCTTGGCGGGAAGAAGCGCGTTGAATGCGTTTTTAACCGCCTTGTTGGGAATTTCGGCAAAATCGCGAAGCAGACGCTTGTCGAGCGTTACCTCGTCGAGCGCGGGCTTCATATCGATATAAAGAGTGCAGGGGTAGCTGCTTTGCAGATGCGCGGATGCGGAAAGGATAACGGGGCCGGTTACTCCGAAATGGGTGAACATCATTTCGCCCTGCTCGGAATATATCGGCTTCTTTTTGTCGGTATAAAAGGAAATGCCGACGTTTTTGAGTGAAAGCCCCATACAGTCGCGGCAAAGCTTATCGGGCGAAACAAGCGGGACGAGCGAGGGGCGGATTTCGGTAACCGTGTGTCCCACGCTTTCGGCAAGCCTGTGCCCGCTTCCGTCCGAGCCTGTTTTCGGGTAGGAAGCACCGCCGCAGGCGTTTATAACGGCTTTCGAAAAAATTTCCTCTTTTCCGCAGCGCACGCCCAATACCTTGGCATTTTCGGTAATTATGGCGGTAACCTTTTTATGCCTGATCTCGACACCTGCGTTTTTGCAGGCGTCGATAAGCGCCTGAGTTATATCGTGTGCCCTGTCGCTTTCGGGGAATACGCGGTTGCCGCGCTCGATTTTGGTTTTTACACCCATCATTTCGAAAAATGCGATCGTGTCCTCGTTGTCGAAGCGCGAAAACGCACTCATCATAAAGCGCGGGTTGGCGATGATATTGCTCAGAAATTCGTCTTTCGGGGCGGCGTTTGTAACGTTACAGCGCCCTTTGCCCGTAATATCAAGCTTTTTGCCGCAACGGTCGTTTTTTTCCAAAAGCAGAACGCTGTTTCCGTTTATAGCGGCGTTGTAGGCGGAAAAAAGCCCCGCGGGGCCGCCGCCGATAACTATGCAATCATAAATCATTGTCGTATACTTCATTTTCTGCCCAGATTGATTCGAGCACCGAAAAGCGTTTTTCGGTGTTTTCGGGGCTTCTTCTGCAGATTTCGTGGATAAGTGCGTTTATAAGCGCAAGCGGAGCCGTGAGCGAATCGACGAAGCTCTCGCTTTCATTGTCGGCAAAAAGGGTTATATCGGCGGTTTTCGCTATCGGACTGCGTGCGCTGTCGGTTATACCGAGCACGGTTGCGCCCGCGCGCTTCGAAAATTCGAGCACGTCGATTGTGAGCTTCGAATAGCGCGGAAACGTGATTCCGAGCACGACGTCGCCCTCTTTAACGCGAAACATCTGGTCGAACGCCTCGCTGCCGATAACGGTGTGCACGATATGAACGTTATCAAAGAGTATCGAAAGATAAAAGTTCATAAAAATCGCAAGGCTTGCCGCGCTTCTCGCACCGACGAGATAGATGCTTTTCGCGTTCATTATCGCCGAAACGAAATTATCAAAACAGGTCTTATCGGTCGCAGAGAGGGTTCTTTTTATACCCTCTATATCGGAATAAAAGCTTTTGCTCAGTGCCTCGTCTGCCGAGCGTGATTTGAGCAGCTCCATACGCTGAACGCTCGTGAGCCTGCTTCTTGCGGCGTACTTGAGCGCCGATTGCAGCTCGGGATAGCCGTAAAATCCTAGCTCGGTCGCGTATCTTACTATCGTCGATTCCGAAACGCCGACGGTTTCGCTCAATTTCGCCGCCGTAAGATATGCCGCCGTCGCATAGCTCGAAAGCAGATATTCGCCGATTTTCCTCTGTCCCTTCGAGCAGGTCGAAAGCGAGTCCTTTATTGTCTCGAGTACGTTTTTGTTTTGCATATAACACCCGATTTTATACAACAAAAACGGCTTTTCGCGCCGTTTTTGTCGTTGGTATTTCAATTAAAATCTTATCTTTTCTTCGATATAAGCGCGAACCTCGGAGATAGGCATTCTTACCTGCTCCATAGTATCGCGGTCGCGAATGGTTACGCAGTTGTCCTCGAGCGAATCGAAATCGTAGGTAATGCAGAAGGGGGTACCGATTTCGTCCTCGCGGCGATAGCGCTTACCGATAGAGCCTGCTTCATCGTAATCGCAGGGGAAGTACTTGCAAAGCTCGTTTGCGAGCTCGTGAGCCTTTTCGCCGAGCTTCTTCGAAAGGGGAAGCACCGCCGCCTTGAAGGGAGCGAGAGCAGGGTGGAAGCGGAGCACGGTACGAATATCCTCGTTGCCGTCCTTGCCGATGTTTTCTTCATCGTATGCATCGCAGAGGAACGCGAGCACCGAGCGCTCTACGCCGAGCGAGGGCTCGATAACGTAGGGAATGTATCTTTCGTTCTTTTCCTGATCGAAATAGGTAAGATCGTTACCCGAGGTGTTCTGATGCTGGGTAAGGTCGTAATCGGTTCTGTCGGCAACGCCCCAGAGCTCGCCCCAGCCGAACGGGAAGAGGAATTCGAAGTCGGTGGTAGCCTTGGAATAGAAGCAAAGCTCCTCGGGATCGTGGTCGCGGAGACGGAGATTTTCTTCCTTTATGCCGAGCGAAAGGAGCCAATCGCGGCAGAAGCCTCTCCAATATTCGAACCATTCAAGGTCGGTGCCGGGCTGGCAGAAGAATTCAAGCTCCATCTGCTCGAACTCACGCACGCGGAAGATAAAGTTACCGGGGGTGATTTCGTTACGGAAGCTCTTACCAACCTGGGCAATGCCGAAAGGCAGCTTGCGGCGGGTGGTGCGCTGAACGTTGACAAAGTTGGTGAAGATACCCTGAGCGGTCTCGGGACGCAGGTAAACAGTGTT
>JAGBWF010000013.1 GCA_017629895.1 Clostridia bacterium | reverse complement strand
GGCGCACGGGCTCTGCTTTTCGGTGAAAAAGGGCGTGCAGATCCCGCCCTCGCTCGTCAATATCTATAAGGAGCTTCAAAGCGACCTCGGAATACCGATAGCAAACCACGGCGAGCTTACCCAATGGGCAAAGCAGGGCGTTATGCTTTTAAACAGCGTGCTCACCGTCCGCGCGGGCTCTGCCGGCAGCCACAGAAACAAGGGCTGGGAAATTTTTACCGACCGCGCCATTTCTCTTCTCAACGAGCGCGAGCAGCCGATAGTTTTTATTCTTTGGGGCGGCTACGCAAGGGCGAAAAAGAGCCTGATAACCAATCAATGCCACCTCGTTCTCGAAGCTGCACACCCGAGTCCGCTTTCGGCGTATAACGGCTTCTTCGGCTGTAAGCATTTTTCGAAATGCAACGAATTTCTGCGCTCGCTCGGCAAAGAGGAAATCAACTGGAAAATCGATTAAAAAAAGCTCGGGTACGACACCCGAGCCTTTTATATGTTATATGTTATTGTGAAACCAATACAGCACCTTGCTCTCGACGTCATAGAAATAAAGGTCGCCGCTGCTTGTCTTTTCTATATCTCCGTCGATATAAAAATAATCGTTCGCGTCGATATAATCGGTATTGAAATCATAGCTTTTAACAAGCTCGGATTCGGAATCGTGAATATCTATCCACTTCTTGTAATGTTCAAGAAAATCAACAATTTCGCTTTTTTGATCCTCGACGCTTATGAAAAATTTATTATTTTCAATCGCCGGCTCGTCAAAGCTGTATTTCGCATACACGGTAACGTCCTGCCAGCCGCCACAATCGTGATATTCGTAATCGTTGTATCTCCCGAGAGAGCCTATTACTCCGTTTGTCGCGTGAACACAGCCGACAAGAAAAGCAAAGGCAAAAATCAGGGCAATCACTTTTTTCATTCCGTCTCCTCCGATTTATTATGTAAACCATTTCCGATGCAGATGCACAAATAGATCAAACGGTATATCGGCAACACGCACGCCCACAAAAAGCCGAAAAGGAACAGACCGTTGTCTACTCCCGCATCTAGAATACCGATAAACACAAACAACAACAGCGAGATTGCAGACAAAAACAGTGCAACTGCGTTCATTACCGTTTTTACCCTGCGCCTAACTGCAGACACGAGAAAATAGCGAAGCGAGATATAGATATCAACCGCCAAGGCGGCAAGCATATAGGTAATTATGACAACCGCCGCAGCCGCTATCGAGGGCCCGAGAAAATCTATGCCCGAGCTGCCGGGCTGTGCGGCGATATACTCCGATTCGCGCCGAACGTCAATATAGCCCCACACCGCAAACGCCGTCACGCAGGCAAGCGCGATAAAAAGCAAAGCGTTCAGTATTATCTTTCTCTTTTTCATATATCCTCCCTGTATTCGATAATATCCTCTACCCTGCAATCGAGCGCCTTGCAGAGCGCCTCGAGCGTTGAAAAGCGAATCGCCTTCGCTTTGTTGTTTTTGAGTATCGAAAGGTTGGCAAGCGTTATCCCCACGGCTTCGGAAAGCTCGTTCAAGGACATTTTCCGCTTTGCCATCATTACGTCGAGATTAATAACGATCATACAAGCGCCTCCTTATACGGTAAGGTCGTTTTCGTTCTTGATCGCGGTAGCTTCCTCGATAACGTTTTTAACGGTACGCACCGTTATACCGAGAAAGCACGCCGCCAAAGCCATCATATACGCCATATACAGATAATGCCCGACAAGCGCGCAAAGCAGAGCGATAAGAAGACATCCCCACGAAACCAAACGGATAAGGCTTACCGTCGCATCGGTAAAAACAAGCGATTTGCGAACGCGCACAAGCAAAATCACCGTCGAAGCACAGCAGATCACCGCAACCGTCATAACCGAATATATCCATATCCAGAATATACAAGCGCCCGAAACGCCGCAAAACCTATCCCCTTCGGCAAAAGCGGTATAAGCCCCTTCGAGCAACGGCGATTTATCGATAATCCAAGGCATCGACACCATAAGCCCAAGCAACGCAATAACAAGCGCCGCCGCGAAAACGAGCGAAATAACGCCCGAGCCGTTTTTGGATATTTTGGGTATGTTCATAAAAAACCTCCATAGCTGTTTTCGGTATTATAATAGCACTCCGCTTTTCGTTTGTCAATATATTTTTATCGTTTTTCGATAAATCACACGGTTTTCGTGCAACAAAAAAGAAGGGGGTGTTTCTCCCCTTCCCCGATTTACTTTATTTAAAATAACGCTCTCCGCGATGAAAAAGCTTACCCTCGCAGTTTCGCAGGGCGGCTACAAGCTCTGCGCTCGTTTTTATTCTTTTATCAAAAGCCAGCCCTCCCTTTGAAAAGGTTGCGAAATGCGGTGCGTAGTGCATATCGTTGCCCGCGGTATAAGCAAGCCCCAAGCGTTCGCAAAGCTCGCGTGCGCGTGCGTCCTCTGCCTCGGTGTTTGCGCTGTTGTAAATTTCTATCGCATCGAGATATGAATAATCCAAATGGAAATCGCCCTTCGGGATATAGCCCCTCTCGCGAAAAGGGTGCGCGTGCGAAACGAAGCCGCCGTATGCGTGCACTCGGTCGCATATCTCCTCGCCCGAAAGCGAGCAAAAATCGGGATTAGCAAGCAAAAAATCAAGGTCGATGCCGTATATAAGTATCTCCTGCGCGTTGCCGTAATTGTGCTCGATGCCGAACATAACGTCGAAATCAAGCTTTTCGCCTGCCGCCTTACCGATAAGATACGCGTCCCAATAACACTTTACCTTTTCTTCCCAGGAAAGCTCCTTCGGTATGCAGTTGTTGCCGGTTAAAAAATGGTTGGTAAGCACAAAGCCCGAATATCCCTCTGCCTTTTCGGCGCGCACAAGCGTTTCGACGCCCGAAGCCGCACAAGCACTGCATTCGCTCGAATGAACGTGAAGATCGTAAAAATATGCCATAATCCTTCTCCGCAGATTTATTGTCATTATAATACCATATTCTTCGCAAAAGAGCAAGAGAAAAACGGAGGAGAAATTCCCCTCCGTTTTGCCTTTGATTCGGACAGATGCACGCCGAAGCAACAAAATTCTTTCTTTTGCTCGAGATCTCCGTGCGGTTTATGCACCGTATTCAACCAATTCAACGGTATAGCCTGCCTCGGTAAGAGTTTTTACAAGACCGGTTTCGTTATCGAGCAGGTGAGCAAGACCGACTGCAAAGAATACGGTTTCGTCGCTCGCGATATATTCCTTCGCCTTTTCAAGCATAAGCGCGTCGCGGTCGTCGTTGAGAGCCTTGCTGTATTCCTCGTAAGCCTTCTTTTCTTCCTCGGTCATTTCGGAGAAATCGGGCTGTTCGTTGATCATTTCGGTAAGCTTTTCGATATCGCCGTCGCACCAAGCCTCGTACATCGCTATACTGTCTGCCGCAAGATACGAGCGGGTATAGTTAACGGCATCGATGAGCAGATATTCGTGAACCTCGTCCGAAAGCTCTATATCCATTTTGTAGCTGCGGTAACGGTTCTCGATCTCATAGACCTTCTTATCTTCTGCGTGGGCTTGTGTAAGCAAGCGCATATCAACGCCCTTGTTGTAGTAAACGCCGAGCATGTGCTTTGCATAATAGCCGGAAATGAGCTCGGACCATCTGGTCGGGCGGTACATATCGAGCGTTCCGATATAATCGTCGCCGTAGTTGCCGAGACCGAGAATAAGAGCGATCTTGCTTGCATCGCGATAAAGCGTTTCGTCTATGTGCTCGTCGATAGTATCGTCATCGTAGAGCATTGCCTCGTAATAAAGATCAAGAAGCTTGTCGCTCGGGTCCTCGAAATCTTCATTCAGCTCGACAACGTCTATTTCGAACGCCGCCGCATCGGAATCGTTGAAGGCATCGTAGATTTCCTGCGGGAGATAAGCGGTGCGGTTATCGCCGACGTGAATCGTGCCGAGAAGCCACATAACGTTGCCGTTCGCATCGGTAACCTTGTAGAACAAGGGAGTAGCCTTTTCTTCTTCCTCGGGCTCTTCATCGAATGCGGGGTGGTGCTTTTCGGTTATATCGAAATAGCTGTCGGGATTTGCGGGGAATAACGCGGTATTTCTTTCCATACCCATCGTATATTCATACCCCTCGACCTTAAACGTACCCTCGTAATCGACACAGATCGCGGTGGGATAATAGGTATCGAGATCGACGGTTATAACAAACTCGTTCTTGCCCGATTTAAAGCTGTCGGTAAGCTCGACGAGGTCGTCGAAGCCGTTCAGAAGCTTGCTCATCTCATCGTAGATCTTTTCGCCGTGCTTTTTACTGCACTTAGCGGTTATCATAAGATATCCGTCGATAGCCTCGACCTCGATTTCGGTGATATCCGAAAGCTCGGGAACGCAGAAGAGAACGGTATCGAGATGCCCTGCCACGAAATCCGCAAGCTCGTCGTCCTTTATCTTCTTCGAATCCTTTATTCCGTTGAGCTCTCGCTTCATAACGCCGTCGATAATGCTCGTTTCATTTTCAACGTTGTCCTCGCGCACCTTGCCTGTTTTAAGATCGTACCAGGCAAGCTCCTTCTGCATATTGAACTTCGCGGCGAAATCGTTGCCGTATTTAAAGGAGTCGTACTGCGTGCTTGTGGAATGAATCGTCATATTCAAGGCTTCCATCAAGCAGGTGCTCTGATATCCGTAGGTTCCGAGGCTCTTCATATTATTGATCGCCTCGTCCATAAGCACCATTGCCGAAACCGATTTTACCGAAAGATAATTTTTCGCGTCCTTCGGTACTTCGATCACGGGAGTCTCGCTTCCGAGCGAAACGGTTTCGAAGCTATACTTCATTTCCTTCTGCGCCGCGCCCTGATCGAACTTCGCGGTGTATTCAAAAGAAACGATATCGCCTTCGTCGTTCAAAACAAGCTCTGCGCTTGCGGTATCTACCGTCGCATATTCGTATGCAAGCCAGTTTTCGACACGCTCTGCGTTGATAAGGGTTATAACGGTGTTGCCGTCCTTATCCTTTTCGGGAAGCTCGGTAATTTCGCCGTAAAGCTCGGGGTCTGCAATAAACAGACTGTATTCGCTTTCGGCAGGGCCGCAAAACAGATTTTCGCCGTACGCAAGAAATACGTTTCCGTCGAGCATAGTTTCGACCGCTTTGACTTTTCTGCCGTCGCCGTATACGGTTTCGCTTTCGGAATAATACTTCATATCCTTTTCGCCGTACGAAAGATAGGTTTCGGTACTCGTTCCGCTTTCCTTGCGGGTTTCGGTGCCGACCGTTACCGTAAGCTCGTAAGCGGCTTTTATTTTTATGTTTTCGCTGTTTTCGAGCTTATAGGCGGCGGCTTTATATTTTTCGGTGCCGTCGATACGCTCGGGTTCCTTGGATTCCTCGCTTATTTCAGAGCTTTCCGCACTCTGACTGCTTTCGACAATACTGCTTTCGGGATTCTGCGTTTCGGTTTTGCAGGCGGTAAACGCCGCAATAGCCATACAGAGCACCAACAACAGCGCAATAAAACGTGTGTTTTTCATGATTTTCTCCTTTCACGAAGCAAAGCTTCTATGATATTTGTATTATAACATACGGCGACGCGCTTTGTCAATGACGACAAAAACCACAAACCGCATTATCGAACGGCGGTTGTTTTGCCCAAAACAGCGCCCATGTACCTCTTGCCATCATAATACCACACAATCGTATGATTGTCAATACAGTTCTTAAGATTTTTTGGGTTTTCGCACACAAAAAAGCCCACCGCAGAGGTGAGCTTTTCGTGTTAATATTCTTTTAAACCCCGCCGCAGCGGACAACCGATTAAAACGCTTGCGTTTTGCGTCGAAAGCGTAGCGCAATACAATGAAATTCTTGTATTTTTCGGGGACATGCGCCTCGAAAAATACACCTATGATGCTCGAAAGTACGGACAAGGCGCGTGAGCGCCGCGCACGTGCTTTGCGTGAGCGAACGAGCATCAAAAAAACGAGG
>JAGBWF010000131.1 GCA_017629895.1 Clostridia bacterium | reverse complement strand
AGACGGCTCGGAAACAGATACGGCAAATTCCGAAAACGGCGATGAAAGCTCGGAGGCTGTCTCCGAGGTATCGCAGGAAAGCTCCGATGCCGAATCCTCGGAGGAGGAAAAGCTCGAAGAGCCTCAGTATCTTACACAGTTTATCTCTTGGAAAAAGCATTTCGGCGTCAAAGAAGAAATTTATGACGTGCGAAACACAGACCCCACCTCGCTCAAGCTTTCGAAGATCAACGATTCCGTAGTTGTTGACGGCGATATCGCGGTATTCACCGCCGATTACGGCAAGAACATAAAGGCGGGCGGACAGGATTATTCGGATTTCGCGGTAGTCGTGTTTGAATACGATCACAGCATCTTCTCTTACGTTAAAAAATCCTTTGCCAACGTTGGAGAAGCGGACGAAAGCACCGCTATTCCCAAGGACGGCTACGTTGTAGCTATCCACAAAATGCACGCCGACAAGATCCGCGCGATCGAATCGGTAGAAGCGACCGTTGCATTCTTCCCGCACGGCTTTACCGTAAACAAGGGTTTGAACGCAACTATCAAAAAGCTTTCCAAGGCGCCAACGGCGGACGGTATCGTTAACCCCGACGAATACGGCGGAAAGGTTATGTGGGACATCAAGCCCGATAACACGTTGGTAAGCTATTATCAGTTCGAGGTCAACAATTATTACGCGACCGCAAAGGTTTATGCCGCTTATGACGAAAATAATCTTTACGTCGGCGTTATAGTTGATTCTCCCAACCACTTCAACAACTGCACGCAAGACGGCGCGGTGAGTATGTACAAGTATGAATGTATTCAGCTTGATATTTGCTCGGTTGCACCCTCGAGCGACTATATGCGCGATAATTGGGACGGCGTAACCAATTCTCTTGCAACAGACAACAACGTAGTACGACAGACAGGCTATGCCGTAAACGATAACGGCGAAACGCTTGTCGTTACCTGGCTCGGCGCGCAGACCAACGGACATTCCGCAGTCTGCACACGCGACGATGCGGCAGGAAAAACCTATTACGAGATCACGGTTCCCTGGAGCGATATCGGCAACAAGGAAGAAAACGTAGACGCCGTGAAGGGCAACATTTTCGGCTTGTCCATATCCATTAACAGCGGTTCCGAAAATTCGGAATTCAAAAACATCACGCTTCGCGACGGCGGCGGTATTATCGGTACTGTTGACTGGACGAAGATCCCCGAAATAACTTTAGGCTAAAATTAAAAATTACATAGAGGTACACAATTATGAAAATGGGCGTTAGTCTTTACAGCTTCCACGGCTACAATACCGATGATTCTCTCGGAATCAAGGGCTGTATCGATAAGGTAAAGGAATTCGGCGGCGAAGGCGTAGACTTTGTCGAAACCGCGGCTTATGCCGAGGATCACGAGGGCTATCTCGCATACGCGAAGGATATCGGCGACTACTGTAAAGAAGTCGGTATTCAGGCAGTTTGCTTCTGCGTTGGCTCCGATTTCCTTAACAGAGACACCGATGCGGAAATCGC
Source organism: Clostridia bacterium (assembly GCA_017629895.1). Lineage (GTDB taxonomy): Bacteria > Bacillota > Clostridia > Oscillospirales > CAG-382 > Coliplasma. Next base: position 3,478 of record JAGBWF010000131.1, on the reverse strand, counting down.
TCGCGTTAAAAAGCTTGTTGACGTTGCTGCAGCTTACGGCTGTCTTGCAATGCGTCACGACGCTACTCCCGGTTATATGGGCGAAAACAAGTGGAAGAGCTTCGATACCGTTCTTCCCATCCTTGCAAGAGCATATCGCGAGGTTACCGAATATGCTGAAACCAAGGGTATCAAAACCTGTATCGAAAACCACGGCTTCTTTGCTCAGGACCCCGACAGAGTAGAAAAGCTTATCAATGCTGTAAATCACGACAATTTCGGCGCATTGGTGGATATCGGCAACTTTGCCTGCGCAGATGCAGATCACAACTATGCGGTCGGCCTTCTCGCGAAGTATGCGGTACACGCACACGCAAAGGATTTCCACAAGAAGAGCGGCTCGCTTGACGCTCCCGGCGAAGGCTGGTTCCAGTCTCGCGGCGGCAACTATCTCCGCGGCTCGATCATCGGCCACGGCGACGTTCCTGTTCGTCAGTGCGTGCAGACCTTGAAGCGCAACGGCTACGACGGATATCTCTGTATCGAATTCGAAGGTATGGAGGATGCATTAAAGGGCATCCGTATCGGCTGTGCTAACCTTCAGCGTTTTGTAAATATGTAATTTACTGCGGTATGGGGGGCTTCTTTGCCCCCCATATTTGTTTAAGAGGCTTATAGCTTATGAACGATAAAAAGGAGCGCCGTATTGCAGTCGAGGACAGACGCGACACGGCTTCGGACAAAAGAAAAATCAAAAAGGCGGTAATTGCGGTTGCCTGCGCTCTGCTGGCTCTCTGTCTGCTTTACGGCGTGCTTGCGCTTACCGAATCGCTTTTGAAAAAACGTCCTACCGACGATATTTCATACGACGATTATCGGTTTTTCCCTGCGGATTACGATGCAAACCTGCTCGAAAACCGTATGTATACGAGTCTTAACCGCAGCATATATTTCGATAAATACGGATCCGAAATAGTGCTTACCGAGGCGGACGCTGTCGCAGGGGAGGCTTCGGGCATGTTTCTTGATTATTTCGACTGTCTTGTAAAGGGCAGGTACGAGGATTACAAGAGCTTTTTTACCGAGGAGTATCTTGAAGAATACGGCGAGGAGCTTCCTGCGCGCTTTACGATGCAGGGGGTTTACGATATTCACGTTAAGCTTCATTCGAAAAAGAAGCCTATCGAGGACAACGATGAGCTTTCTGCCGAGGTATACGAGGTAAGCTACAGAATTTTTGAAAACAACGGAACGTTCAGGCGCGATATTCTTCCCGATGAAACGCGCACGCTCGTTTTCGAGGTATATATTTTTAACGGCGAGGCGAAGATAAACGCTATCGCCAACCGTGCCAACGGTTAGAATTCGGAGTGTTTTTAACGATGAATAATTATGATTTCGGCGCAGAGGTAGAGGCTTTCGAGCGCCGTCTGCGCGAATTAAAAACAAAGGCGGACAGATATCTGGGCGAGCTTAAAAGCGACGTTGCTTCTATCCGCGAGCGCGACCCTGCCGCAAGAACCGATGCGGAGGTATTGCTGCTTTATCCCGGACTCCACGCGGTTATGGCGCACCGCGTTGCGAACAAGCTTTACCGCCAAGAGAAATATTTTGCCGCGCGTGCCGTGAGCCACTGGGCGCGCAATATAACGGGTATCGAAATCCACCCCGCCGCAACGATAGGCAAGGGGCTCTTTATCGACCACGGCTGTGCGGTGGTTATCGGCGAAACGACGATTATCGGCGACAACTGCACGATCTATCAGGGCGCGACGCTCGGCGGTACGGGTAAGCATATCGGTAAGCGACATCCTACTATCGGAAACAACGTTATGATCGGCGCGGGCGCGAAGGTGCTCGGCCCGATAACTATTGGCGATAATTCGAAAATTGCCGCAGGTGCGGTGGTTTTGAAGGATATACCCGAAAATTCGACCGCTGTCGGCGTACCTGCGCGCGTAGTGCGCGGAAAGACGGTTGAGCCCGTGCAAACGCTCGATCAGCTCAATATCCCCGACCCTGTTGCGCAGGAGCTTGCTACGCTCAAGCAACGCATCGAAGAGCTCGAATCCAAGCTCCAAAAGTGATTGGATAGAATTGAGAAATGTTTTTGGCGTGTGGCGAGAGAAAACTTTTGCAAAAGTTTTCTCTCGCGCTCTCTTTCAAAAACTTTTAAAACAAAAAAAGACAGCGTGTGCTGTCTTTTTATATTTTATAAAACAAAAACAGATAGGTTTTCACCTATCTGCTCTTGGCACGCCGCAAGGGATTCGCCCGCTTGCGAGCGGAGCTGTGGCGCGGTCTGACGTGTCCCCGACACGTCATTCAACACGCGCCCTTCGAATCCCACAAAAAACTTACTAAAACAAAACAAAAAGAGATAAGCATTCGCTTATCTCTTTTTGGCACGCCGCAAGGGATTCGAACCCCTGACCTACTGGTTCGTAGCCAGTTACTCTATCCAGCTGAGCTAGCGGCGCATATTCAACGCGATATATATTACCACAAACCTGTGTGATTGTCAATAGTTAAAATGAAATATTTTATATTTTTTATTTATTGTTCGGCGCGTTATTCTGTATGTTGACATAATTCGTGTTTTATGGTATGATTAAGATGTTATAATATCCGAAAGGAGCGTCTTTGTGAAACAATCACGCTTTATTTCGCTTTTGCTTGCGGTTGTGATGACCGTATCTGCGATTTTTGTTCCTCTTTCTGCAAGCGCGGCGATAGACCTATCCGAATTTAATCTTAACACCGTGCAGAGATATTATCTGCGCCTTATCGGCTCGCTCTCCCGCGCCGATTATTATAAAACCGACGTGCTTGGCTCGGTTACGCTTGCGCAGGCAATCTACGAGGGAGGCTGGGGAAGATACTCGCTTCCCGTCGGCGGCAACAATCTTTTCGGCATAAAGGCATACAGCACTTGGGAGGGTATGGTTTACGACCAGAAGACCTCGACGCTTTATTCCTCGTATAACGATTATCTTTTCACCGAGGGGCAGGGGCATATAAACACCTATTCGGCTTGGCGTGCCCACAAAAACTGGGCGGAAAGTGTTGCGGTGCATAGCGCGCTCTTTGCAAATGAATCGAAATATCATGCGGTTATCGGCGAAAAAGACTATAAGGTTGCCGCAAAGGCGATTGTCGATGCAGGCTATTGCGACGATTACGGCTACGTCGATACCGTTATAAAGCTTATAGAGCAATACGGACTCACCGAATACGACGACCTTACGCCCGACGAGGACGGTGTTGTCGCCGTTGTTACCGATCCCGAGCGAGTTTTTCTCGATATCGGCGGCAGCTATACCGTGCCGCTCACCTTTTATCCCGAAACGGCGGTTGCTTCGGAGGTGGTTTGGGCGAGCGATAACGAAAGCGTTGCCACGGTTGACGAAAACGGCAACGTTACGGCGGTTGCACACGGTATGACGCTTATTACCGCGACGCTCAAAAACGGCAGAGAGGCTTGCTGTATCGTTTACGT
>JAGBWF010000130.1 GCA_017629895.1 Clostridia bacterium | reverse complement strand
CTTCTGTCTGACGCTGGCAATACTTACCGTTTCCTTTATAGTTATCCCCGATAAAGCCTTTTCCGAGCAGGAAAACCGCGACCTCGAGCAAATGCCGCAGTTGGATATCGAGGGAGTCTTCGAAAAGGAGGGCGAAGCAAAGCTCGATTATTTCTATCAAGGGCTCGACGGCTTTATGGACAGTATAAACGTCTATTACGCCGACCAGTTTCCTATGCGCGATATCTTCGTGAGGCTGAAAAGCGGAAGCGAGCTTACGCTTCTTAAGGGCGAAAACAACGGCGTGCTCTACAGCAAAAATCAGCTTGCAGTCAAGGATTTCAACGCATATAAATCGATAGTTCACATTACCGAGGAAACCGACCGCGTCTATCTCGATTCGATTTCGGCTCAGCTCGGCTCGGTCGATGCTCTCGCAGAAAAGCTCTCGGTACCGCTTGTAACCGTGCTTCCGCCGAGAACCGTCGATATCGCCGATTCGGCTTTTGCATACGACCGCCCCGACGGCGATAAGCCGTTCGAGCTTATGCAGGGTCTTTCCGAAAAGGCGGGATATATCGATACCCTTTCGCTTCTCCGCCCGAAATACGAATCCGGCGAATACGTTTATTACCGCACCGACCACCACTGGACGACGGCGGGTGCATATTATACCTATTGCGAGATAATGAAAAAGCTCGGCAAAGAGGACAAAATAATCCCCCGCGAAAGCTTTGAAATCGAAACAATCGAGGGCTTTTCGGGTACAACCGCCGCGAAGGCGGGCTTCCCGATATACCAAAGGGACGAGCTTGAGCTATGGCACCTTCCCGATGACGACGAATATGAAATCACTGCCGACGGCGTTACGCTCGACGGATTTTACAACCGTGATTTTCTTTCGAAAAGCGACAAGTATTCGGTATTTCTCGACGGCACGCACGATTTCACCGAAATAAAGAAAAAGGGCGAGGGCGAGCGCGAGACTCTTCTTGTCGCCAAGGATTCGTTCGCAAATTGCCTTATCCCGTTTCTCGCACGTGAGTTCGACATAATCGCGGTAAACCTCGCGACCAACACCCTGCTCTCCGCTTTTGCCGAAAATTACGGAGCGGATGCGGTGCTTATCGTTTTCAACACCGAAAATATTATAACTACCGGACATCTCGGTAATCTAAGATAGTTGGAGGAAACTATGAAAAGAATTCTTATACTTCTCACTGCGCTCCTTATGGTTCTCACCGTTTTTCTCGCTTCCTGCAAGGACGAAGGCACAAGCCTCTCCGAAGCCGAAGGCAGCGAAAGCACCGAAAGCTCTAAAGCCGAATCGGTAAGCAAGGAAGAAAGTAAAAAGGAAGAGAGCAAGGAGGAAAGCAAAAAAGAAGAAAGCGAAAAGGAAGAAAGCAGCGAAGCCGAAGGCTTTGAAACCGCCAAGCTCCCCACCGAGTATAAGGAGGGCGGAATGAACATCGAGGCGGCAAGCTTCTCTGAAAAGCCCTATTTCGTTATCGTCGGCAGATGCTCCGAGGGTGCAACCGTTACCGCAGAGGTCGGCAGCGACTCGGTAAGCTCGAAATCCTATAAGGGTTGGTATTCGGTTCGTGTTAAAGCAAGCGGCAGCTCGGCAAACGTAAGACTCACACAGTCTGTAGACGGCAAGCAGGTCGGCGATGCGCTCGAATACAAGATCAAGCCGAAAACTCCCGGCGCAGATATGTGGCCGGTAGTCGCAGGCGGCGATTTTCAGTTTATGTTCCAGAAAATGCTCCCCGATTTCAAGGGCGAAAACCTTCCCAACAGCCTCTCGCTCAATAATTTAAAGGTTCGCACACAGAACAAATTAAAGGCTCTCCGCGAGGTCAAGCCCGAGGGCGATATTATCTATATCCTCGTTCCCTCGGCAATGAGCGTTTACCCCGAGCTCGTTCCTCCCCAGTACAAGCAGGCGAGCGGAAGCACGAAATACGACCTTATCGTCGAAAAGCTCAAGGAGGGCGGCGCAACCGTTATCGACCTTAAGAGCGCGTTTGCAGAGCACAAAAACGACGAAATGCCGCTCTATTATAAGCTCGACAGCCATTGGTCCGATTACGGCGCATTTATCGCATATACCGAGCTTTTCAACCACATTTCCAAGAACTTCCCCGACGCTTCTCCCAGAGGCATCGACGAGTTCGATTGGAATCCCGCATACCGCAACAGCGGCGATATGACCTATTATCTCGCTATGTCGCAATCGCAGATAAAGGAATACACCTATTACCGCACCTTCAAGGACAGCATCAACCCCAGCATTAAGAGCGTTCCGCGCTACGTTTCGGAAAACAAGCTCACCTATCACGATATGATGACCTACGAAAACACCGTGGGCAGCTATAAATCGAATCTTCCTACCTGCCTTGTTATGCGCGACTCCTACTCTACCCAGATGTACGATATCATCGCAGAGCGTACCTACTCGACTCACTATATGGGTATGTGGGGCTACGGCTGGAACGTCGGTCAGATTCAAAGCGAAGCACCCGACTACGTCATTTATATCGTAGCCGAATGGAACCTCGATTCTATCCTTTACGGTTAATACTCATAAAAATGAATAGAATCACCTCGGGGGAGCATATACTCCTTCGAGGTGATTTTTTATGAAAACAGAATGGAAAAAGCTGATTATTGCAATCTCGCTTCCGCTCGCGGTCGGCGGGGTTTCGGCGTTGCTGACAAGCGGCGCAATGCAGAGCTTCGAATCGATTGCAAAGCCGCCTCTTTCACCGCCCGCTTGGCTGTTTCCTGTGGTCTGGACTCTGCTTTATCTTCTTATGGGTGTTTCATCGTATCGGGTGTGGGTATCTCCATCGGAACTGGCGAAAAAGCAAAATGCGTTGTTCTTTTATCTGCTTCAGCTTGCTTTTAACTTCCTTTGGTCGCTGATATTTTTCAATGCCGAGCGTTATCTTTTTGCTTTTTTCTGGCTTATCGGTCTTTGGGTGCTTATTTATATAACCGAGCGCAAATTCGAACGCATCGACAAGCTTTCCGGATATCTCCTTCTGCCCTATTTGGTATGGGTTGCGTTTGCGGGATATCTGAATATCGGTATTTATTTTTTGAATTAAAAAAAGCTTCTATAAAGAAGCTTTTTCTTTTTAATTATTCGCCGTATTTTTCCGCGATAGCAAGGCGCGCACAGACGGTTAAAAGGTCTGCGGCGATTGCGAGCTCATCGCAGGAGGGGAAGGTGGGCGCGATACGAAGCTTGCTGTCATCGGGATCGATACCGTAGGGGAACATTGCGCCTGCGGGGGTAACGACCAAGCCTGCCTCCTTGCAAAGCTCAACAGTGCGCTTTGCGGTGCCGTTCGGAAGCGAAAGGCAGAAGAAATAGCCGCCGTTGGGGATAGTCCAGGTTACGTTATCATAGCCCTCGAAGCCGTTTTCAAACGCCTCGTAGATTATCTGGAACTTCGGGCGGATGATGTTCATATGTACCTTCATCTGTGCAACGATATCGTCGTAGCACTTGAAAACGCGGGAATGACGAAGCTGATTGAGCTTATCGTGGCCGATAGTCTGAATCTTTAATGCGTTGAGAATACGCTTGATATTCCTCGGGCTTGCCGCGATGCAGGAGATACCTGAGCCGGGGAAGGTTATCTTCGAGGTGGAAGCAAATTCGAAGAACATATCCTCGTTGCCGTATTTTTCGGCTTCCGTGAAGATTTCGGGGAGCTCGTCGGGGGTATCGGTAAGATCGTGAAGCACGTATGCGTTATCCCAGAAAATACGGAAGTCCTTTGCGGCAGGGCGGAGAGACGCGATACGGCGCACCGTTTCGGCAGAATAGGTAAAGCCCGAGGGATTGGAATACTTCGGCACGCACCACATACCCTTAACCGTTTCGTCGTTTGCTACGAGCGATTCGACGAGGTCCATATCGGGACCCTCCTCGGTAAGAGGGATATTAACCATCTTTATTCCGAAAAATTCGCAGATTGCGAAATGTCTGTCATAGCCGGGCACGGGGCAGAGGAAGGTGATCTGATCGTATTTCGACCAGGGCTTACAGCCCTCCTCGACGGGATGGAGCATCGAGCGTGCAACGGTATCGTACATAAGGTTAAGGCTGGAGTTGCCGCCGACGATGATATGGTCGGAGGTAACGCCGAGCATTTCGCCGAGAAGACGCTTCATTTCGTTGATACCGTCGAGCCCGCCGTAGTTACGGCAGTCGCCGCCGGTTTCGGAGAAGCATTCTTCATTTGTCTTAACGGCAGTGAGAAGTCGTTCCATTGTCGAAACCTGCTCGGGCGAGGGCTTTCCTCGCGACATATCGAGCTTCAAGCCCATTGCCTTGTATTCGTCGTATTGTTTCTGGAGTTCTGTTCTGTTCATCGTGAGATACCTCGAGGTTATTCTTGGAAGCAAGCCTCCCAAGCTGTTAAGGGGATAATTAAATATGTTTTGCTGTGCGAACGTACGGCGTTCACACAGCCCGCCGCAGCGGTTGCCGACCAAAATGCTTGCATTTTGAGTCGAAAGCGAAGCGCCTTAAAACTCTGCGCTTCCCGTCGTTCTGTGGAAGGGCTCTACGTCGCGGATGTTATTGATGCCCGTGATATACATTATAAGGCGCTCGAAGCCCAAGCCGTAGCCTGCGTGCTTAACACCACCGTAACGGCGAAGGTCGAGATACCACCAATAATCCTCTTTATTGAGTCCGAGCTCTGCAAGACGCGCCTCGAGCATATCAAGACGTTCCTCTCTCTGCGAGCCGCCGATAAGCTCACCGACACCGGGAACGAGCATATCCGCCGCAGCAACGGTCTTGCCGTCGTCGTTCAGGCGCATATAGAACGCCTTGATCTCCTTCGGATAATCGGTAACGAAAACCGGCTTGCCGAATACCGTTTCGGTAAGATAGCGCTCGTGCTCGGTCTGAAGGTCGCAGCCCCACTCAACGCGGTAATCGAACTGCTTGCCGCTGTTTTTAAGGATTTCAACCGCCTCTGTATAGCTTATGCGGACGAAATCGCTGTTGACAAGCGCATTAAGACGGTCAAGAAGACCCTTATCGATAAATTTGTTGAAAAATTCCATTTCCGCAGGGCATCTTTCGAGAACGTATTTAATAACGTACTTCGTCATTTCCTCTGCGAGAGTCATATAGTCGTCGAGGTCGGCAAACGCGATTTCGGGCTCGATCATCCAGAATTCTGCCGCATGGCGAGCGGTGTTCGAGTTTTCCGCACGGAAGGTCGGACCGAAGGTATAAACGTTGCCGTATGCAAGCGCGAAGCATTCCGCCTCGAGCTGACCCGAAACGGTGAGGTTTGCCGCTTTGCCGAAGAAGTCCTTCGAAAAATCGACGTTGCCCTTATCATCACGCGGGGGATTATCTATATCGAGAGTGGTAACGCGGAACATTTCGCCTGCGCCCTCACAGTCGCTTGCGGTGATTATGGGGGTATTTACGTATACGAAGCCCTTATCCGCAAAGAAGCGGTGGATACCCTGAGCCGCAACCGAGCGCACGCGGAAAACCGCGTTAAAGGTATTCGCACGGGGACGAAGGTGGGATACCGAGCGCAAAAATTCAAAAGAATGGCGCTTGGGCTGTATAGGATAATCGGGAGTCGATTCACCCGTTATTTCGATACTCTTCGCCTTTAATTCAAAGGGCTGCTTTGCCTCGGGCGTAAGCTCGATAACACCCTCTGCGAT
>JAGBWF010000129.1 GCA_017629895.1 Clostridia bacterium | reverse complement strand
TTCTCTCCGCTCGGCGAATATAATCAGTCTGTCATCGCAAAGGCAATATTGGACCGCGAAAACGAAGCGCTTTCGGTCGATTGCGAAATCCCCGCACGTCCCCCCGTGCTTTGCGCAGGCTGTCCCCACAGAGGACTTTATTACGCATTAAAGGACCTCAATCTCTACGTCAGCGGCGATATCGGCTGCTACACCCTCGGCGCACAGGCTCCTCTTTCGATGATGGATACCTGCGTATGTATGGGTGCTTCGGTTTCTGCGCTTCACGGCTACAACACCGCGCGCGGAAGCGAGGCGGCGAAGAAGTCGATCGCGGTTATCGGCGACTCGACCTTTATCCATTCGGGTATCACCGGACTTATCGATATAGTTTACAATAAGGGCATTTCTACCGTCATCGTGCTCGATAACTCGATCACCGGTATGACGGGACATCAGAACAACCCCTTAAACGGCAAGACCATAAAGGGCGATCCCACCACCGCGGTAAATCTCGAGGCACTCGCAAGCGCGATCGGTATCAAGCGCGTTCGCGTTGTCGATCCCTTCGATATAAAGGGCACGAAGGCGGCTGTTTCCGAAGAGCTTGCGGCAGAAGAGCCCTCGCTCGTAATTTCCCGCCGTCCCTGCGCACTGCTTAAGAGCGTTAAGCACCCCAAGGCACTCACCGTTGACAGCGCAAAATGCGTCGGCTGTAAGATGTGTCTTAAGGTCGGCTGTCCCGCTATTTCGCAGAAAAAGCAGGAAAACGGCAAAACCAAGGCGTTTATCGATCCCAATCAGTGCTTGGGCTGCGGCGTTTGTATCGAAACCTGCCGTTTAGACGCAATCGTTAAAGAAGACTAAGGAGGTAACGGAGTATGAATTCTATTAATATTCTTATCGTCGGTGTCGGCGGTCAGGGCACTCTGCTTGCCTCGAAGCTGATGGGCAAGATATTTATCGATTCGGGCTACGACGTAAAGGTAAGCGAGGTTCACGGTATGTCCCAGCGCGGCGGTAGCGTCGTTACCTACGTACGCGCAGGCGAAAAGGTGTTTTCTCCCGTTATCGACAAGGGCGAGGCAGACGTTATCATCTCCTTCGAGGCGCTTGAAAGCGCACGCTGGCTGCCCTATCTCAAAAAGGACGGCGTTATAATTTCGAACACCGCACAGATCGATCCCATGCCGGTTATTATGGGCAATGCCGAATACCCCGAAGATATTCTCGGCAAAATCAAGGAAAAGGGCGTTAAGGTCGTTTCTGCAGACGCGCTCTCGCTTGCAACCGAGGCAGGCAGTGCAAAGGCTGTAAATATCGTGCTTCTCGGCATCGCCGCAAAGCAGCTTTCGCTCGATAAAGAGGAGTGTCTTGCGGCTATCCGTGCGACCGTGCCTCAGAAGACCATCGAGGTCAACGAGCGTGCGTTCGAGCTCGGCTATGGTCTTGAATAATACTTATTAAGAAAGGATTACCGAAATGTATATAAAACAGTTATCCGTTTTCGTAGAAAACAAAGGCGGCAGACTTGCCGAAATAACCTCTGTAATGGCGGGCGCAGATATTAATATCCGCGGTCTTTCTATCGCCGATACCACCGATTTCGGTATTCTCCGTCTTATCGTGGATAAGCCCTTCGAGGCAGAGCAGAAATTAAAGGCTGCGGGACTCACCGTTTCGCTTTGCGACGTTATCGCGGTGAGCATACCCGATAAAACGGGCGGCTTTGCAGAAACCATGAAGGCTGTATCGGATAAGGACGTCGGCGTTGAATACGTTTATGAATTTGTTCCCCGCAACGCAAATCACGCATATTTCGTGCTTCGCGTAGCAGACAACGAAAAGGCTGTTGCCGCGCTCAAAGCGCACGGTTGTGAATTTTTGGCGGGAGAAGAATATTAATAATTCGCTCCTCTGTAAAAAGAGGAGCGTTTTTTCGAGGTAAAATATGAAGCATACCGAATGGAAAACCGCGATTTCCACCGCGAATACGAGCGTTGAGTTTTTAAAAGAGCTTGCCGCAAACGAAATAACCGCTATCGAGCTTTCGGTTTCCGAATGGGAATATATGAATATCGATTGGGAAAGCGTGGGCAAAAACGCGAGAGAGTCGGGAATCGAGCTCTGGTCGTATCACCTGCCGTTCGGCGACAGTGTGGATATTTCGGCAAACGAAGCCGAAAGACGCGCGCGTGCCGTCGATAAAAACAAGTCTCTTATAAAAAAGGCGTGCGGAATAGGAATCAAGCGTTTTATAATACATCCCTCCTACGAGCCGATTTGCGATGACGAACGCGAAAGCCGTATGATAAACGCCCGCAAATCGCTTAAAGAGCTTGCCGAATACGCCGAGCCGTTCGGTGCCGTTATATGCGTCGAGGACCTTCCGCGCTCCTGTCTGGGACACGACGTTGCCGAAATGAAAAGGCTCGTTTCCGCCGATGAAAGACTTCGCGTTTGCTTCGACGTCAACCACCTGCTCGCCGTGTATAAGGACACCCACCGCGATTTTGTCGAGGCTTTGGGCGAAAAAATAATCACGGTGCATCTGAGCGATTACGATTTTGTCGATGAAAAGCATTATTTCTGCGGAAACGGAGATATTAATTGGGACGAGCTTATCGGCTTGCTCGAGGGTATCGGATACTGCGGACCGTTTCTCTATGAGGGCGGATTTGCGCCGCACCGCGTGCATACCGAGGTTCCGTTCGGGAAAATTTCCGAGGCGCGTGCACGCCAGATGAAAATTCGCGAATTCAAGGGCAAATAAAATATTGACAAATTCAAAAAAAGTGCTATACTAAATAGCAGAACGCGAGGATAACAGAACAAGTTTTTTGCGAAACGGCTTACAGAGAAATTGCGCCATAGGCTGAAAGCGCGATAAAGAAACGCCGCAGAAAATACCGCCTGTTTAGCGTCGAAAAGATAATAAAAAGTTAAAAGTACGGGTGGAACCGTGCGAATTTATTGATTTGCACCCCGACAGTTTTATTACTGTCGGGATTTTTATTTTTTTGGAGGATTTATTATGAAACTCTTTATCAACGGAAACGAATTCGTTTCGGAAAACGCGAATACCGTTTATGAAGCGGCAAAGGAAGCCGAGCTTATTACCCGCGCGGTCATCGCCGCAAAGGTAAACGGCAACGTTTGCGCGCTCAGCACCGCGGTAAACGAAGGCGATGAAATCGAGCTTCTCACCTTTGCCGAAGCAGAGGGTAAGCAGGTTTTCCGTCATACCGCGGCACATATTCTCGCGCAGGCGGTTAAAAGACTTTTCCCCGAAACCAAGCTTACCATAGGCCCCGCTGTCGAAAACGGCTTTTACTATGATTTCGATAGCGAAACCTCCTTCACTCCCGAAATTCTGAAAAAGCTGGAAGACGAAATGAAGAAGATCGTCAAGGAAAATCTTCTTATCGAACGCTTCGAGCTTCCTCGCGCAGAGGCTGTCGCGCTTATGGAGGAAAGAGAAGAGCCCTATAAGGTACAGCTTATCAACGAGCTTCCCGAGGATGCGACCATTTCCTTCTACCGTCAGGGCGAATTTGTAGACCTCTGCGCAGGCCCCCACCTCTTCTCGACCGGCGCGGTAAAGGCGATCAAGCTTATGCAGTGCACCGGCGCTTATTGGAAGGGCGACCAGAACAATAAACAGCTTCAGCGCGTTTACGGCGCGGCGTTTCCGAGCAAGGACGAGCTCAACGCATATATCACCCAGCTCGAAGAGGCTCGCAAGCGCGACCACAACAAGATCGGCAGAGAGCTTGAATTCTTCACCACCGTCGACGTTATCGGTCAGGGCTTGCCCATTCTTCTTCCGAAGGGCTCGAGAGTTATTCAGCTTATGCAGCGCTGGATCGAGGACGAGGAACAGAAGCGCGGCTACCTTCTCACAAAAACTCCGCTTATGGCAAAGCGCGAGCTTTATAAGATCTCGGGCCACTGGGATCACTACCGCGACGGTATGTTCATTATGGGCGACCCCGACGACGAAGCAAAGGAATGCTTCGCGCTCCGTCCTATGACCTGCCCGTTCCAGTATCAAGTGTTCCTCAACAAGCGCCGCTCCTACCGCGATCTTCCTATGCGCTTGGGCGAAACGAGCACTCTCTTCCGTAACGAAGACAGCGGCGAAATGCACGGTCTTATCCGCGTTCGTCAGTTTACTATCTCCGAGGGACACCTCGTTCTCCGTCCCGACCAGCTCGAAGAGGAATTCAAGGGCTGTGTCGAGCTCGCGCAGTACTGCCTCGAAACACTCGGTCTTTGGGAGGACTGCACCTTCCGCTTCTCGCAGTGGGATCCCAAGCGTACCGACAAATACGAGGGCACGCCTGAGCAGTGGAACGAAGCGCAGGAAATTATGGGCAGATTGCTCGATAAGCTCGGCATCAAGTATGAAATCGGTATAGATGAAGCCGCTTTCTACGGTCCCAAGCTCGATATTCAGTGCAAAAACGTATTCGGCAAGGAAGATACTATCGTTACCATTCAGATCGATATGCTTCTCGCAAAGAAGTTCGGTATGGAATACGTCGATAGCGAAAACAAGCTCGTTAACCCCTATATTATTCACCGCACTAGCATGGGCTGCTTCGAAAGTACGCTCGCGTTGCTGCTCGAAAAATATGCAGGCGCGATCCCGATGTGGCTGATGCCCACGCAGGTTTCGGTTATCCCCGTCAATGCCGATATGAACGGCTATGCGGCAGAGGTAACCAAAAAGCTCGAAAACGCAGGTATCCGCGTCCGTCTCGACGACAGAAACGAAACTATGGGTAAGCGTATCCGCGAAGCACAGCTCGAAAAGATACCCTATATGCTTATCGTCGGCGCGAAGGAGCAGGAAAACGGTGCCGTTTCGGTTCGTAACCGTAAGGGCGAAGACCTCGGCGCAATGAAGCTCGACGAAATGCTCGCAAAATTCACGTTCGAGGTTGCAACCAAAGCGAAGTAAAGGACTTAACGAGATTTTTCAAGAACCCTTTTTGAAAAAAAGTGTTCTTGAACTCCCAAAAACTTTTACATACAAATACCAAATTCAAAAGGACCTCCATTTCGGAGGTCCTTTTGGGTGAAAATTTTGCTCGTGTTTGGATTATTTAATCTGTAGCGTAGGCAAAAACGGGAATTGTGTGTTTTGGCGACGATTATTTCAAGGCCGTTATGGATAAAGTGGTGCCGCCGACGACCCAAGTGTCTGAGTTGGTTCCGTCTTTAGACAAATACCATTTTATCCAAAATTCGCAGTTGTCGCCAACTTTGTCCAACGACAATTCGTATGTCTCGGTTTTGCTTTCCCAGTCGCATTCGCTCCATTCATACTCGAATCTTTTAACCTCTTTATCGTTATTCGAGAATATTTGTATAAGCTGATCTCCCCAATCGTCAACTCGATAATAGAATGTCATAGTAACTTTGATTTTATTGTATCCTAATTTTGTCAGTTCCTTTTTGTTCAGGTCGGTAGAGATTTTGTCTATGCCGCACCAATCATCATCATGTCCCCAAGAATTCCAAATTCGGATGGTATGCCTGTCTGTTTTATTGTTTCCCAACACAATTGTGCTTCCTGTTTTTACCCAGACAGCATATAATTTTACGCTTCCGCTGGATGCCAAATTACACACGGTTTGCTTATCTGAGTAAGTGGGCGATGTTGCGTCTTTGCTTGTGCTCCATCCAAGGAATGTATAATCAGATCTCGCAAACGAATTCGCTGTCAAAAGTGCGTTTTGATTATACTTGACAGATTGCGGCTCCATTTTGCCACTGCCACCGTTTGCGTCGTATACGATAGTATACGTGTTAATGGATACTGTTGCATATATAGAATCGGTGCCGATGCTTTCTGTAACGGTTTTGCCTGTGATGCCGTGGTTGACAATATGATAGCCGGTTTCGGTGGTGTAGGATATTTCAAGCTTATCGCCGTAATAAATAGTTGCGCCGTTGGAGAGGTTGCCGATAGAAGCATTTCCGTTGGGGGATGCAGTGCGTTTTACTGTTATTGTGCAATGCGCTACATCGTTCCAGATTGCTGTGTAAGGAATAATTTCCCAAATAGCATAAAGCGTAACGGTTTCGCCGCTCTTGCCGAGATTAAGTATTTCTTCCTCGTCTGCATAAGTGGGGGCACCGTTAGCTGAGGTGCTCCAGCCGAGAAATACGTAGCCGTTTCTTGTATACTCGTTCTTCGCAAGCTTTCCGCTCTCGCCGAGCTTGTGGGCGGTGTTAAGCATATTACCGCTTCCGCCGTTTGCGTTATAATTCACGTAATATACGTTGTTCAGGTAGTTTATTATGTCGCCGGGGATATATTTACCGTTTTCGTCGGTTTTGAGATTGCCTTCCTCGTCCTTTTCAAACAAAGGTACGTTAAAGGGAAGTCCCGAGGAATATTCGATATTCGCTTTGCTATCCGAAGGTGCTTCGTACAAAATTTTTCTGCGAGTTTCGACCAAAACGCTGTGTGTATCCAAGTAATATTCATTTTTTTCGGGGTCGTAAGTAACAACGGCATAAACCTGTACCTTGGCAACCGCGCAGTTGTGGTACGTACCCTTGGGCATGCTTTCGGTAACGCCTGTTGTGGTGGTTACGGTTACACTGCTGCCCTTTGAGCAGATAAAGGTCGAAGAAACAGATTCGGACGATTCGGAACCGCTCGTGTCGGTTTTGGTTTTGCCGAATTCGGTGGAGTTTTCTTCGTAATCGGTGTTGGAAACCTTACCTTGTATTTTCAGAACGTCATAAGCGTTGAGCTCTACCGAGGTTTCTGTTTGATCTGTATGTGAGGTAACTGCCTTTATAAGCTCGCTGCTCTCGTTGGTATGCGAGACAGAGTAAGAAACGGAGGAAGCAACAGAATCGGCAAGCTCCGTAGCGATAGTAACCGTTTCGGAGGTTTCCCAAGTGATAAACGAGCCTTTTTCTTTGTCTACCGATTCGACCTTTTTAAGAACGATGTTATCGATAATGCCTAAATCGTAAACAAAATAATATCTGTTTGTTTCTTCGTCATAGAAGATCGTTTTTGCGGTTGTGTCGTTAGAGGGAACAGCCATATTTTCCTGATAGAGCCAATGCGCAGTAAGCTCAAGGTTGCCTGTTGTGCCCTTTTCGATCTTCGCTCTGTATGCTCCGTTGGTTTCATAATATGCTGTGATCTTATTGTCTTTTTCTACCCAACGGTCGAATCGCAAGCCTGTCCATTCGGGGTCGGTAAGAATTATTTCGTCTTCAATAGTATAAGACGTTGTATTTGTGTGTTCGCCTGCATCGAAATAGGTGATAGTATACTCGATTGCATCCCAATTCGCATAGAGCAAGTAATCTTCCGTACTGTTTTTGGGGATAAATTTGACTTGCTTTCCGGAATCGTCGAACCAACCGAGGAAGTTATAGCCCTCGAGCTCGAGATTGGGGAGAGAGTCTACGCCAAGGTGTTCGTAATAGCTTTCGTATTTGGGGTAACCGGCGGTTTTGTCGTCGAAGAAGGTCAGCTTGTGCTCGGTAGCTTCGAGTTTTTCGATAACCTCCTGCTCTTCGATCCATTCCTGACAAACAGAGCACTGTACGCCGCTTGTAAGACCTTCGCTTTCGTACGATGCGGGATAGCCGGGAACGGTTACCTCGTTATGACCCTTTGCGACTACGGTGCTTTCGAGAGAAATTTCGATTTCTCCCTGTTCGTCCGCAAAGATTTTATCACAGCCGTTACAGACGTAATATGCCGTGTTGCCGTCCTCGGTGCAGGTTTTGTCCTTGGCGGGAACGAGGGCAAGGGCGTGTTTGTGCGCCAAATCGGGCTGTTTGATAACGTAGGTATTGAAATAATGGCGCGCGATCAGGATATAGTCATACGTATTTACTATTTGGTCGCAGTTAATGTCAGCGCGTTCATATTGTTCGCCCACAAGTGTGAACGTTTTGAAATAATGGCGCTTGACCAAAACGTAGTCGTAGGCGTTGATTGCGTTATCGCAGTTAACGTCGCCCAAAAACAGTACGGCTTCATCGTTGCTTTTTGTCGCTTCAAGCGCGTTGCTGACGCACATTGCAGACGTCTGTGCAAGCATAAAAAGCACCAGAACCGTACATAGAATTTTGGCGGCAAAGTTTAGTCTTTTCATATCAGGTCTCCTTGCAGATTATAATAATTATAACCAAATGGTTATATTATGAATAATTATACGATAATGGTTGTAAAATGTCAATACCAAACGGTTATAAGGTTGTGGCTGAATGAACAATTATTATCCAAGAATCAAAGAACTCCGCGAAGATCACGACTACACGCAGCAGTACGTTGCCGAATATCTCAGAATGAAGCAATCACAATACAGTCGCTATGAGCGCGGACTGCGCGACATACCGACTGATATTTTGATCGCGCTCGCTTTTCTTTACAAAACCACAACGGATTACATTCTTGGGCTTACCGAAAGATAAGCCGCACAAATAAACGCCCCTGCAACGTTAAAAGCTTGCAGGGCGTTTTCGTTTAAACCGTATGAATTTATTGTAAATTTGTATAAAGTCATTGACAATCAAGACGGATATTTGTATAATAATTAAAGAAAAATATATAAAGGAGACATAAAAATGAAACTCGCAAAAAGAACGCTCGCGCTTCTTATGTGCGCGATCATGCTCGTAACTTCCTGTATTATCGTCAGCGCAGGTGCAGAAGACAAGGCAACCATTAGCGTTACCGGCACCGTTGACGTTAACGAAGCAGTATCTTACGAAAAGCTTTCTATCACGAGCGGTCAGAACGGCAACACTCTTACCGCAGTAGGCTTAGAATTTGACCCCGATGACGGTTATATTCCTATGGTATTCTCGGGCTACTCGGGTACCTCTGCTGTCCTCAAGACACAGTACAATATCGCTACCCAGAAGTACGGCTACGAGGTTCCCGCGATTATTAACGGCGCATTCTTCTCGATGGATAGCGGCACTGTTAAATACGGTAACTACGGTACTCTCGTTGGTATCGCTATTTCCAACGGCAAGATCGCTTCCGCACACGCGGGCTATTCCGATTCCGTTGTTGCTTTCGGTACCGACGGCAGCATGAACATCGTTAAATCCAGCCTTGATTACAAGCTTTACATCAACGGCGAAGAAATCAAAAACGGTCTTTACTACATCAACAAGACCTCCGGTAGCAAGGTTGCATCCAACTGGAGCAACAATTTCTATTACTACGACACCTCCTGCGGCAGAGTCTGCGACACCTATGAGATCTGCCCCGGTTATGAGGTTATCTGCGAAAAGGTCGATAACACCGATCTTACCGTTGGCGGCACCCTCAAGGGTAAGGTTCTCGAGGTAAGAGAAAATTCCTACGGCGCGGCTATCGCAGAGGAATCCATGGACCTTTCCAACAAGTTCGTTCTCTTTGTTAAGTCCTCCTCTCCCAACGCAAAGTACGTTAAGGACCTCGTTGAAGGCGATGCTATCAACATCGGCGTAAACGAAACCAATATTGCATCTAAGGAAATCATGGAAAACGCAAACAGCGTTATTACCAACGTTGGTTGGCTCGTTAAGGACGGCGTTGACCGTACCAGAATCGATGCTGAAATCGGTACTCACTCTGTTACTCTTCAGGCTCGTTGGACTGCATTCGGTCAGAAGGAAGACGGCTCTTACGTATTCTTCACCTCCGAAGGCGGCGCTACCGGCGCAGGCGGCTCCTTGACTCTCCGTGACGTTGCGGACTATATGATCTCCAAGGGCTGTGTAAACGTTATCCGTATGGACGGCGGCGGATCGAGCGCAATGTACGTTTCCAACACCGGCAGCGGTCAGCCCGACTACGCTCAGTCGAGCACGCGCTCTGTCGGCGACTGTATCCTCGTAGTTAAGAAGTCCAGCGTTAAGGACGAAGCTCTCGAAGCTGCACTTCAGGCTAAGATCGACGAAGCAAAGGCTACTCTTGCAGAAGCTCCCAACGATTCCATTAAGGCTCTCGTTGACGTTGCTGAAGCACTCCTCGCTTCCGAGGCTCCCGTTTCGGGCGACGTTCGCAAGATGCTCTCCGACCTCTCGGGCGCTCTTTCCGGCAAGGATGAGCTTACCGACCTCGTTGCTCAGGCAACCGGTATCTCCTATAAGGATTACAGCGAAGCAGTTCTCGGTGAGATCCGTGCAGCATACGACAACGCAGTAGCTATTCTCGGCTCCGAGGAAGCAACCTTCGAGGACGTTGAAAACGCGGCTGAAAAGCTCGAGACTCTCCTTGCACTTACCGGCGAATCCACCCTTGTTGTTTCCACCGGCGCATCCTACACCACCACCGAACCCAACCGCGGCGCAGGCAACGCTCACAACGACGACGGTATCCGTCTCTCCGACGGTAGCAAGGGTAACGCAGACGCAGGTCTCGCTACGTACGCAGGCTGGAATAGTCCCGACAAGTCCAAGCCCAACGTTGTAGAAGTTACCTTCGATCTCGGCGAAGCAAAGGCAACCAATTCCTACACCGTATACATGGCAGGCGGCAACTGGGGTATCAATCTTCCCAAGGGCTGCATCTCTATCGAAGTATTCGCATCCGACGATAACGAAACCTTCAAATCGGTTGCAAAGGCAGTCGAAGAAGATATCGTTCACACCGGCGGCACCGAGGCTACAGACACCTGGAGCACCTATACTATCACCGCTACCGGCAAAAAGGCTGTTGCGGCTAAGTATATCAAGGTTGTTATCACCCACAAGGCACAGGGTAACGGCTTTATCTGGATCGACGAAGTAGAAGCAGGTCTTTCGGGCACTCCCGTAACCGACGCTATCTACGTTACCAACTTCAACCAGTCCATCCAGTCGGGTAACTGCAACATCTTCACTCCTGCAATTGGCACCATCACCGGTACCAACGCAAACCACAAGTGGACCACCAACGTTATTCTTGAAGCGACCGAAAACGCAGGCGAATACGTTGTTGTAAGAAAGTTCAAGGGCAACGGCACGGCTGTTGACATAACTCTCGAGGCAAATCAGATCATGATCGCGGCTCACACCTGGGATGAAACCGTTCCCGGCAGCGGCGCGAACGAAAAGCTTCTCGGCACCGCAGAAGTTGGTCAGAAGGTTATGCTTTACGGTATCGACGTTGAAAACTGCGCAGCAGGCGTAGCGGCGTATATCAAGCTCGTAGAGGAAGAGGTTACCGGTATGCTCGGCGACGTTAACGGCGACGAAAAGATCAACGAATACGACTATATCATCGTTGCTCGTTCGATCCTCGGCACCTACACTCTTTCCGACGAACAGAAGGTTCTTGCCGACATCAACGGCGATGAAATCATCAATGAGTACGACTACATC
>JAGBWF010000128.1 GCA_017629895.1 Clostridia bacterium | reverse complement strand
GTTGACGCGGAAGTGGCGGAACTGGCAGACGCGCACGTTTGAGGGGCGTGTGGTTTTACCGTACGGGTTCAATTCCCGTCTCCCGCACCAAAAAAGTCGTATCATTTTGATACGACTTTTTTTATCCATTGCGAAAGCAATGGCATATCATCACGCTTTAGCGTGTATATCATCGCCGCAGGCGTATATCATCAACCGTAGGTTGTATCGCTTTCGCAATGATGATATACAACACTTCGTGTTGATGATATGCAATTTCTTGCGAAATTGATGATATACAAGGCTCCGCCTTGACTTATTTGCGATAGTGTGATATAATAAACTCACCGAAAATCCAGAATTTGACGAGCGGAGATTTCAAAATGAAAAAAATATTGGCTCTTGTACTTTTAACAATAATATGCTTTTCAATATGCGCTTGCGATCCGGGTTCATTTGAAATTGCCAGAGATTCATTGGATAATGTTATCAGCGTTGAGCTTATTGAATATGCAAACCCCGATCAAAAGCATTTTGCCACTTGGGTACCGAATCAATTCGATGAACTTGTTCCGTTTAATCTTGCTAACGCAACAATACTTGAAACCTTGCCCAAAGAAAAAATCCCGGACTTTTTAGATGCGTTTTCAACGACCGATATACTTCACACATACTATGCGTATAATTCTCCTAAAGATATTTGCATAAGACTAAATTACGAAAGCGGTGATTTCTTAATTATTTGGGCAAATTATGCAGAAAACCGCTATGCCGGGTACATAGGAGAATACTCTGCTGATGGAACAGTTTCATCTTTTTGGGGCTCTTTTAGCTCGTTGAGTTATTATACGGACTTAGTAAATCAATTTTTCGCCTTCGAGTTGCAATGATAAATTCCAATTTGTCGAGCTGAATGGGCATTTAATGTGGTGTGATTTTGGTACAAATTTGGTGCAACACTTTTTTGGCGATACTAAAACTCCAAGAGATAATTTCTTTTGTGCGATTGGATTCGTCGCAGACCGCAGAAAAAGATCTATTCTCACATTCAATTATGGAAGAGTCGGTTTTCACCGACTCTTTTATTTTCGCGCCGTATTGACATATTTCGCTCTTTATTATATAATTGAAGCAATAAAAAGTATTCAAGGAGTAAAAATATGAAAAAGCGTATTTTTGCAACGTTAATAGCCATTACCCTGCTCTTCTCGGCTATACTTGTCGGCTGTAACGGCGGCGAGGGCGCGCAGAGCGAGCAGACAAGCGAGAGCGAGATCGTTTCGCTTAAGGCGGTTTTCGAATCCACCCTCAAAAACAAGCTCACTATCGATGAAAACGGAGAGCTTATGCAGTTCCTCGGCGAGCTTAAAAATTACGAAGCTCCCGAAATGAAGGATATCGCAGGTGTGATGAACACCAAGATAACCAAGCTTCAGGCAGGCGACATCGACCTTTCCGCGTTCGGCTCCTTTACACTCGACGGCAACGCACGCTACGATGCGGACAGCAAGCGATTTGCGGGCGATTTTCTTCTCGATGCGCTCGGCGAAAAGCCTACCCTTGCCTTTATGAGCGATGAAAGCGGCGCGTATATCACCGACTACCTCGGACTGAACGATATTCCCCTCTTTATCGAGCCCGAAGACCCCTCTTCTTCGGTTGACGAGCAGGAGCTCGCAAAGCTCGAAACCGCGCTTAACGCATATAACGAGATCTACGAGCATATAAAGACCGTTTCCGAAACCATTATCGCTTCGGATATCGAGGAATCCGCGTTCACACTCGCCTCAACAGACGCGACGTTTGAGGGCTATTTCGCCAACGTTTCAATCCTGCTCACCCTTTCGGGCGAAAAGGCGAAAGCCGTTTCCGAAAAGCTTATTACCGAGCTTATGAAGAACGAAAGCATAAAAACGCTTCTCGGCGAGGATTTCGACAAAAACGAGCTTCTTTCGAACGCAGACAATATTAAGGAGCTCACCGTTCTTAACGAAATCAAAAACAGCGAAACCGTTGGTATCAGCATCGGAATCAATGCCGAAAACGGCGAAGTAAGTGAGCGTTACCTTCTCGAAAGCACGCTTATCGAAGACAAGCTCGGCTTTGGCTTCGGTACGCTTGCCGAAGACGGCAAATACGCAAACGCCGTCGAGCTTGTTTATACGCGCGATGCCGAATCCAAAAATCACAGCATCACCGTAGACGTTACCGAGGAGGGCGCGTCCTACAACACGCTCACCGCATATATAAACGAGCTCGAGAACAAATACAACCTCAACGTGATTTTCAGCAACGACGGCAAAACCAACGTCAACGTCAAGCTCAGCTTCGAGGGCGATAAGGAAAGCGGCAAAATCTCGGTTTCGGACGTTAAAACCACCGACGAAAGCGGCAAGACTACTGCCCTTCCCCTTGTGTTCAACGTCGAATACAAGGTCGAAAACGAGGTAATTACTATTAACAGCGTGGTAAACGCAACACTCGGCGAGGGTGTTGCAATCGACGCCGAATCGGTTTTCGTAGGTCAGTATCAGGACGTAACTATCGAAGCCGTAACCGAAAGTATGCCTATCGATGAATTTGATTTCGATTCTGCAGAGCTCAAGTTCGCGCTCAAATATCCCAAGCTTTATACGACGATGAAAATCTACGGAGCGTTAAACTGATAAAAAATCGCGGGAGAAGCCTTAAAAGCCTCTCCCGCATTGTTTTTTTATTAAAGCTCTATAACCTCTGCACCGAGCGAAGCGGAATCGCGAACGTCGTGCGTGGCGAGGATAAGAGTTTTCCCTGCCGAATACTCGCAAAGCACCAAAATCACGCGTTCTCTCGTCGCATCGTCAAGCCCCTTGAACGGCTCGTCGAGAATAATAAGCTCGCTTTTTGCAAGCAGGGCACGCGCAAGCGCAACGCGGCGGCGCATACCGCCCGAAAGCTTATTCACGGCAATCCTTTCGCTCCCCTCGAGCCCCAGAGCGCCCAGCAGAGCGATGATTTCGGTTTCGGGCACCGTACTTCCGGTTACAGCCAAAACGTTAGCCAAAGCGGAATAGGGCTCGCAGAGACGGTCCTCCTGAAAAACGGCGACGACATGCTCGGGCACGCCGGAAACAGTACCCGAATCTGCCTTTTGCAGACCGAGAATGATATTCAGAAGCGTGGTCTTGCCACCGCCCGAGGCACCCATTATGCAATAACGCTTTCCCTGCTCGAAATTTGCCGAAAAGCCGCAAAGCACCGCCTTGCTTCCAAAGGATTTATTGATATTTTCAAGCCTTATCACAGCGATTCAACCCCCTTCAGCAAGCGTTTGAGAAGAAAAAGCACGAGCCTTTCGAAGAGCACCGAAAGCAGAACGATAACTACCGTCCAGGCAAAAAGATCGGCGGTGTTCATAAAGAGCTTGGAATAATAGAGCACCTCGCCGACAGAGCCCTCGGGATAGCCGATAAGCTCGGCGGCAACGCCCGATTTCCAGGCAAGCCCGAGCGCAATTCTGCTGCCCGAAAGCAAAAACGGCTTTACACAGGGCAGCCAGATAAAGCGGAGCCTGCGCGAAAACGGCATTTTGAAAACCTCTGCCATTTCGAGCATTTTTTTATCGACAGCCTTAATACCGTCGAGCAGGTTTGTATAGATTATCGGGAGCACCATCAAAAACGAAATAAATACCGAAAGTCCGCCCGAGCTCAACCATATCCGCGCGAGCACAACGAAGGATGCGACGGGCACCGATTTAACCGTGAGCATATAGGGCCAGAGCAACGCTTCGATAATTTTAAAGCGTCCCGCCGCAAGCGCAAGCAGTGCGCCGAAAACAAAGCCGAAGACAAAGCCGAGCGCGATTCTTTTAAGCGTGTATGCAACGGTGGGCAGGAAAATTTCCTCCTGCACCAAGCCGAACAGCCGCTTAACCACCGCAATCGGCGAAACGAGCAAAAGCTCGCTTGCGACAAAGCGGCTCATAAGCTCCCACACAACGAGCGCGAGCAGGACCGCGGCGGCTTTTTGTATTAAATTCTTGT
>JAGBWF010000127.1 GCA_017629895.1 Clostridia bacterium | reverse complement strand
CCTCTCTTTTTTCATTGCGGAACCCGATACCCGCTTGACAAGGGATTTAAAAGAGGATAAAATAAATATACAATAAAAAATACGGAGGCGTTATCATGAAAAAAACACTTGCTATCATTTTCGCATTAGTTCTTTCTGTTTCCTTTGTGTTTACCGCATACGCGGCTGAATACACAGTCGATGAAGACGGTGCTGCCACGTATGATACCGCCGTCGGCTACGTCTTTGATATTGAGGACGTGGACGGTCAGATCACCGGAGAAGATGCTACTCTTCTTACCTCGGCCGAGGGAATTAAAAAATGCAGTCCTTGGGTTACTTGGTTCATTGCCGAAAAAATCGACGGCTCTGAAGAATACAGAGTTGTTACAGACAGTAAAACCATGGAGGGCCGTTATCCCAATATAAAGTTGGAGGAAAATCAGATCATTATGGTCGTTCACTCCGCATCCAGACATCCCGATCATGCGGCAGACTACCCCAACTGGCAGGATAAGGTTGCGGCTATGGCAGTCAAGAAGGGCGATTGCCTCAAGCTTGACGGTATCGACCTTGAAGCAGGCACCTGCGTAAACGGTACCGTTACCGTAATTACCGAGGATCAGGTCGAATACGATTCAAATATTTTGATATACGTTATTATCGGTCTTGCAGTTATCGTTGTAGCGGCTGCCGCAGTGTATATTTACAAGAAAAAGAAATAATAAAACGATATAAAAAAGAGAGGTTTTTGCCTCTCTTTTTTTCTGTGTTGACAAGAACAGACTTATAATATATAATCAAAGCATTAAAGATAAAAAGAGGATGCTATGAAAAGAATTATTTCGATGACTCTTGTGCTTTTGATGCTTGCGGCAAGCCTGCTTTGCATCGAGTCTCTCGCAGTGCCGAGAGTTCCCACTGCCGACGATATGGGCGGGTATGAAAACGTCTGCCTTACCTATACCTATCGCCGCAACGGTGCCGACAACGGCAGACATTACGAAAGCGATCTTTTGCCCTATACCGCTTATCTCGATAAGAACGGCAATATAAAGGACTTTTTCTTCGACAGCTATCTCTTTTTGCCCTGTATGGGCAACGGCCCCTCGGGCGCGAGAATGCATCTTGACGAAAACAATCCCACAAAGGCTATCGACTGGACCGATTATGTCAACGATACCTTCGCGAAGGGCGCAAACGTAGATGCGCTTGAATCGGCATACGGCAAAACAAAAGCCGCGCTCGGCGACACCAAGAGCAAGGCAGGCGTTTTCTTTACCATACTCTATCCCGGAAAGAAGGCTACAAGCTTTGGCACTCTCGGCGGAAAAAGCCTTAATTTTTCGAAGATGGAGGACAGAAAATACGCAGTAAAGTGGATGATCGACGAGCAGATTTCGCTCTTTAATCAGCGCGGATATAAGAACCTCGACCTTGTAGGCTTTTATTGGCTCGAGGAATATATCGCCGCGAACGACGATAAGGAGCTTCTTAATTACGCGTCGGATTATCTGCACTCCAAGGGTTTGAAGTTTATCTGGATTCCTTGGTATAAAGCGAACGGATATGACAATTGGAAGAATTATGGCTTCGACGTGGCGTGTATGCAGCCCAATCTTATGTGGCTCGGCTTTAACGACCCGATGCGTGTGAAATCGAGCGTTCAGCTTTCCGAAAAATACGGTCTTTCGATGGAAATGGAATGCGACGGCAGAGTTTATACCGACGAATATTTTGCAAGATATCTCAATTATCTCGACGGCGGTCTGAACTCCTCGATGATGGATTCGGTAAAAATGTATTATCAGGACGGCAAGACGGCGGTGTATTACCGCGCCTGCTATTCCTCGGATCCGCAATACCGTATGGTCTATGACCTTACCTATAAATACGCGAAAAAGACTCTTACCCAATCGGATATAGATGCAGTCCGTCCCGAAACGGTCGAAATCGGATATGAGGTCGTAAACGATATCGGGCGCAACAACCTTAAAGAGCTCGGTGTCGATTGGCTGTCTGTCGGCAAGAGCTATACCGGCTGTAAATCCTTTGTGGACGGCAATGGAGCCGATTATCAGCAGGTAAGCGGCAAGGAGCTCACCGACGGTATTATCGCATCGGAGGAGCTGAGCACCGATTGGCACGCGTTTCATCACTCGCTTCTCGATAAAGACGGCAGGCTGAGCGTTGTCGTCGACCTCGGCGAAGTGCGTAACGACCTTACCCACTTCTACGCCCATTTCGATAACCGCCTTGATTTCGGCATCGGCTCACCGCTCGGCGTAACGCTTTACGTTTCCAACGACGGCAAGAACTTTCGTCAGATCGCCGTTCCCAAGCTTATAATGGACTCGACCGACTCCTGTATTAAGCACGAAACGGCTCCTATAAGTGCGAGATACGTTAAAATGTCGTTCGGCTTGAGCGGTGGTAGCTTCGTCTTCTGCTCGGAATTTTTAATAGGCGCAAAAAAAGCGGGCTACGTTGAACCGAGCGAGCCCGAGGAATCGACCAAGCCCGAAGAGTCTAAGCCCGAATCGACGAGTAAGCCCGACGAAACGAGCAAAAATAACGGCGGAGACGAAAATTCGAACGGCGGTAACGAAGAAACCCGCCCCGAAGGCTCTGTTTCCGAAAATGACGAAACCTTAGATAACAGCGCTCCCGAATCGGTATCCGAAAACAACGCTTCCGAAGGCGACGCTTCCGAAAACGGCGGAAACAGCGAAAATAACGAAATCGGCGTGTGGCTTTGGGTAATTATCGGCGCGGCATTGCTTGCCGTAATTGCGATTGTAATTATAGTTATTGTTAAAAAGAGGAAATAAGCAAAAAACAGACTTGCCGAAAAGCAAGTCTGTTTTGCATTAATACATGGAAATTATGATTTTGATTTTTCCCTCTAAAATAGATTCGACCTTGGCGATAACCTTGTCGCTCAGCGGCTTTTTCGGATTGATTATTGCGATTTCCTTTTTTGCGAAAGCGCAGGGGAAATCGTATTTCAGAGCGTCGAGCGAGCCTTTTTGGTTACAGCAGGGAAGCGTGCAGGAAAGGTCGGAAAAGCCGTTTTTGAAGGCGGTATCCATTGCTTCGCCCCACCAATCGAACGAAAGCGCGGAATTGCAGCTCGGGCAGGAAATAGAGGTCAGATTTTCGCCGCAATCGATAAAGGTTATTCCTTCGTGGTCGGTGAAGGTTATATCCTCGGGCTTGGTCTTGCGTTTAAGATATGAGATTGCTTTATCGACCCTGCCGTCGAAATCGCCGTTTTTGCTTTCGGGGATTATTCTGTAAACGCTGTCGGACATTTTATTCTCCTTCGAAGTATTTATAAAGTACCGTTACGGCGGAAGCGCGTGTGAACGTGTCCTGATTAAGATTTTCGATAATACCCTTTTCGAGCGCCCAGTTTATATGCGGAGCGTTGCTACCCTCTGCGCTCGGCTTGCCCGAATAAATCCAAAGATATTCGAGCATTTTATCTTGGGTAAGCGGCGTGTACATTTCGCTTTCGGGCTCGGCAATTCCTATTTTGTTCGCCCAAACGAGCGCGTTTTCATAAAATTCACGTTCGCCCGTGCCGACAAGCCTTAATTCACCCGGACAGCCTGCAAGACGGTAAAGGAAGGTTAATGCATGGCCCTTTGTACAGCCGTCGTTGACGCCGAACAGGTTGTTTCCCACGCCTGTGGTGAGACCCTTATTTACAGCCCAATAGACCGAATCGTAATAGGGTGCACTTTCGTTTTTCGCGTCGTCGAAAAGATGCTCGACGTTCATATCCTCGACGGTACAGCGAATGGAATGGTGCGAAAAAGCTATCTTCGAGCTGCTCGTGCTGTCGCTCGGAACGGTGCAGTTTTTAAAGCTGACGTCAACCGCGAGCTCGCCGCCGAAATCGATATAGTTGTTCTTTGCGGTGCAGTTCTGCACAACAAAGCCCTCCATACCCTTTGCGGTGTAATGTCTGCCGCCGCAGAATCTGCCCTGATGCTCGAAGAACACACCGAACTTTTTGTTGCCCTCGGCATAGCAGTTATCGATAAGAATGGTTTCCTCCTCGCAATATCCCGTGCCGATGCCGAAGCCCGATGCTCCGACGTTCGCGGTGGTTGCGCGCTTGCCGCAGTTATATGCCTTGCAGCTTATGATCGTGCAGTTTATCGGGCAGTCCATACCGAAGCCCGTGCCGTCGGTGTTTTTAACGGTTACGTTGTACCAATCGCAGTCCTTGTAAAGATTTATCATAAAGCCCTTGCCCGCCGAGGTATAACGGTCTGCGTTTGTGAGCTCGCTGTCGATTGTGAAATCGCGGAAATCTGCGTTTACGAGGTATTTCGGGTTGGTAAAACCGCTGTCTGCGTATTCGTTGAAATAAAACATATCGAGTCCGCCGCTCGATCTGCCGACGGGCTTCAAAACCGTTTCCTCGCCCGCGCCCATGACTGTTACGTTGTCCTTGGGCATACAAACGTATTCCTCGTTGCCGCGGCGGTTTAAGCCCTGCGAAGCGAAATAATAGGTGCCCGACGGGATATAAACCGTTCCGCCGCCGTTTGCGCTTGCTTTATCGACAAGCGCCTGAAGCGCTTTCGTGTTCGCCTTCATATCGTCGGTGTTCTGCGAATCGGGAGCAAGCTCTGCAATAAGCGCGCCCTCGGGAATATAGGGGGGAAGCTCGCCCTTTATTTCAAAGGTGCCGAAATAATGCCTGCGCAAAAGGATATAATCGTACTGATCGACCTTGCCGCTTTGGTTGACGTCTGCCGCGCGGTATGCTTCGTCGCTCGCACGGAACGTGCCGAAATATATTCTCGCCGTAAGGATATAATCGTAAACGCCGACAGAACCGTCGTCGTCTACGTCGCCGAGAAGGGCTTTCGCGCCCGCGTGGGTGCAAAAGGGAAGTGCAATCGTTACAAGAAGGAGCAATGCGATGACTCTTTTCATAAAATCACCCTTATTTCATCATTTCCGAAAAATCGTTTATATAATCGACCGCGTACTGCTTTATCTCCTCTGCGTTGCCTGCGTTGACAAGGTCGTACACCCCGACAACGTCAAAGCCGGATTCGGTAGCGGCGATAACAGCGTGCTTGTGGTCCTCGAAAACAAGACATTCGGCAGGGGAGAAGCCGAGTCTTTCGGCGGCGTCGCCGTAGATCTTGGGGGATTTGCGCTTGGTCGTGCCGACGTCCTCACAGTCGATATAAAATTCTATAAGCTCGTTAAGCTCGGGGTAACGGTCGAAAAATCCCCTCGACAACCATTTTGCCGTATCGGTGGCAATGCAGAAGGGTATACCGTTGTCGTGAAGCAGATGCAAAAATTCAAATGCATGAGGCTTCGGCTCGACAACCGTGCTGTATTTTCCCGAAAGATACTGGGCGAAGTTTTCGTATTTGGTGAGATCCTCGCCTGCGGCGTTCGTCCAATAGGGCATAG
The DNA here is from genome assembly GCA_017629895.1 of Clostridia bacterium. GTDB lineage: Bacteria > Bacillota > Clostridia > Oscillospirales > CAG-382 > Coliplasma. The sequence continues at coordinate 551 of JAGBWF010000127.1, read as the reverse complement.
AATCGATAAGCGTTCCGTCCATATCGAAGATGATTGCCTTTTTGTTTTTCAAATAGTCCTTATTTGCTCCGAGAAGCTCGTATATGCTCATAATCCGCCTCACAAAAATAATATTTCTCTGTATAACCGTTATATAATATCATATATGTGCAAAATATTCAATAAGAGTGTGTAAAAATAACGTGAAAAAAGCGAAAAAATGCTTGCAAATAGAGTAAAGCGGTGATATAATGATTAGAACTAATAATGGAGGTATATCGGCTTATGGCGATAAAAGAAACCTTAACACGCATTTGCGACATATATGCGGATGCATCTAAATACGGCGGAAAAACGGTTCGTCTCGGCGGCTGGATAAAAACCATTCGTTCCTCGAATGCGTTTGGCTTTATCGAGCTTAACGACGGCACCTGCTTTAAAAATATTCAGATAGTTTTTGAAAGCGAGCTTATCGATAATTACAAGGATATCGCCAAGCTCAATATCCCTGCGTCTATTATCGCAGAGGGTGTTATCGAGCTTACGCCCGAGGCAAAGCAGCCCTTTGAATT
>JAGBWF010000126.1 GCA_017629895.1 Clostridia bacterium | reverse complement strand
ACACCGCTTACCGCGAAACACGAGCTTGAAGCTCTCGTTGAAGCGGGATTTGCATCCGTAGAGGTTTTGAACCATTGGGGAGCAACATACACCGTTAAGGCAGTTAAATAACTGACAAATCCCAATTTGTCGGACAGATATCAGAGTGGAATTACGCGGTTTTTACTGCTCTTTGGCATAAAAAACAGAGAACGTTTTGGTTCTCTGTTTTTTGTATTATCTTTGTATTTATCTTTGTACTCTGCCGCTGCCGTCGCCGAGTGCGAGCTTTTCGACCTCGGAAACCGAGACACGGTTATAGTCGCCCTCGACCGAGTGCTTGAGTGCCGACGCCGCGACCGCAAAATCGATTGCCGACTGCGTATCCTTGCCCGAAAGGAGCGAATAGATAAGGCCTGCGCCGAAGGAGTCGCCGCCGCCGACACGGTCTACGATATGGAGGTGATAGGACTTCGAGAAGCAGTAGTTTTCGCCGTCGTAGAGCATACCCGCCCAATCGTTATCGCTTGCGGAAATAGAGGAGCGAAGCGTGATTGCAACCTTTTCGAAGCCGAATTTATCGGCGAGCTGCTTTGCGACGCTCTTATAGCCCTCGTGGTTGAGCTTGCCGCCGTAGATATCGGTATTTTCTGCCTCGATGCCGAAAACGTCCTTTGCGTCCTCCTCGTTCGAGATGCAGACGTCTACGTATTGGCAAAGATCGGTCATAGCCTCTCTTGCCTCTGCTCTTGTCCAGAGCTTTCCGCGGTAATTGAGGTCGCAGGAGATCTTAACGCCCCTTGCCTTTGCCGCCTTGCACGCCTCACGGCAGATTTCAACAAGGTTGCCGCCGAGCGCGGGGGTAATGCCTGTAAAGTGGAACCAATCGGCACCCTCGAAGATGGAATCCCAATCGAAATCGGAGGGGGAAGCCTCTGCTATCGCCGAATGAGCTCTGTCGTAGATACAAACCGAGCCGCGCTGAGAAGCGCCTTTTTCGAGATAATATATGCCCACTCTGTCGCCGCCGCGAACGATTTCGTCGGTGTCAACGCCGAAATAGCGCAGAGAGCCGACAGCCGCTTCGCCGATAGCGTGCTTGGGGAGCTTGGTAACGTAGGTGCTGTGCAGACCGAAGTTTGCGAGCGAAACGGCAACGTTTGCCTCGCCGCCGCCGAAGGTTGCCTGCATCTGATCGTTCTGGAAGAATCTGTAATATCCGTTGGGTGCCAGTCTGAGCATAAGCTCGCCGAAGGTGATTACGGTTTTCATTTATTTTCCGCCTCCATTTTTTCGAGAGATTCTTTTACAAAAAAGCTTCCGCCGATAGCCGCAACCTTATCGAACGCAAGAAATTCATCGATGTTGCTTCTGTCGACACCGCCTGTGGGAATGAATTTTATCTGAGGGAAGGGCGCGGCGAGTGCCTTGAGCGCCTTGAGTCCGCCGTAAACGTTTGCGGGGAAGAATTTTACGGTTGTGATGCCGTATTCAAGCGCCGCCATAATTTCCGTGGGGGTTACACAGCCGGGATAGTAGGGGATGCCCTTGTCCTTGCAGATCTGCGCGACCGAGGGAGAGAAGCCGGGGGAGACGATAAACGTCGCGCCTGATTTGAGCGCGGCTTCGCACTGCTCGGCGTTTATAACCGTGCCTGCGCCGATTTCCATATCGGGATAATTCTCGGAGGCATAGGCGATAGCCTCTGCCGCGCAGGCGGTGCGGAAGGTGATTTCGGCACAGTTGATGCCGTTATTCTTGAGCGCGGTTAAAATTCTGTCGGTTTCACCGAGCTCCTTGATGACTACAACGGGAATGAATTTTTCCATATTTATCTCCTTTTAAACCCCGGAATATGCCGCGAATCCGCAGTCGATGGGAAGAACTACGCCGGTGATTGCCGAGGCGGAATTATCGTCGCAGAGGAATAGCGTGCCGCCGAGAAGCTCATCTGCGTTTACGAATCGGTTCATCGGGGTGCCGTTTAAAATCTTTGCGCTTCTTGCGGTGGGTGTGCCGTCATCGTTGAACAGCAACGATTTATTTTGCGCCGAAACGAGAAATCCGGGGGCGATTGCATTGCAGCGTATGCCCGTGCCCGCAAAGTGCGTTGCAAGCCACTGCGTGAAGTTCGAAATACCTGCCTTTGCCGCAGAATACGCGGGGATTTTTGTGAGAGGGGTATATGCGTTCATAGAGGACACGTTGAGAATACAGCCCTTTTTCTTTGCGACCATATCCTTCGCGAAGGCTTGCGTGGGAAGCAGGGTTCCCCGAAAGTTGAGCTTGAAAACGAAGTCGACGCCGTCTGCCTGCAAATCAAAGAAGGATTTTCCGCCCTCCTTTGCCTCGTGTTGATATTCGTTGTCGGTCGTGGCTCTCGGGTTGTTTCCGCCTGCACCGTTTACAAGGATATCGCAGGGGCCGAGGTCGTTAAGAACGGCATTATGCACCGCTTCGAGTGCTTCGGGGTCGAGAACGTTCGCTTTGTAGCCCTCGCAGATAAAGCCCTCTGCCTTTAATTCGTCGGCAAGCGCTTTGACCGCTTCTTCGTTAAGGTCGAGTGCCGCAACGCGTGCGCCCGATTGAGCAAAGGCTCTTGCCATAGCGCCGCAGATAAGTCCGCCTGCGCCCGTGATGACAACCACCTTGCCGCTGTAATCGATATTCAAGGGAAGATTGATCATAATAATTCTCCTTACCTGCCGAATCTTTCGAGGCTGTCCCAGACGCCGAGCATATACATAATGCCGAGCGCACGGTCGTATAAGCCGTAGCCGGGGCGGACGTTGCCGGGACCTTCGCCCCAGAGGTGTCTGCCGTGGTCGGGACGGATATAGCCCTTAAAGCCGCCGTCGTGATAAGCCTTTAAAATTTCGAGAATGCCGGTGTCTCCGTCGCAGTCTCTGTGGCTCGCTTCTTGGAAATCGCCGTTTTCGAAATGCTTTACGTTGCGGATATGCGCGAAAGCGATTCTGTCGCAATGCTTGCGGACGATATCGGCGACGTTGTTGTTCGGATCTGCATTAAGACTGCCCGAGCAGAGAGTAAGACAGTTGTATTCGTCGTCTACCATTCTTAAGAAGCGGTCGATGTTTTCCTCGTTGATAAGCAGTCTGGGGAGACCGAAGATATCCCAGGGCGGATCGTCCATGTGGATAGCCATTTTGATATCGCACTCTCTGCAGGTGGGCATAAGTGCCTCGAGGAAGTATTTGAGATTTGCCCAGAGCTTTTCGTGGTCTACGCCCTCGTAAGCCTTGAAGAGCTCGTCGAGCTTCGCCATTCTTTCAGGCTCCCAGCCGGGAAAGGACATATTGTATTTCTCGGTGAAATCGAGAATATACTTCGCCATTGCGTTGTAATCGTCCTGAATCATATTCTTTTCATAGAAAAGCGCGGTCGAGCCGTCGCCTACGGGGGCGAAAAGATTCGACCTTGTCCAGTCGAAGATGGGCATAAAGTTATAGCAGATAACCTTTACGCCGAATTTCGAGAGATTTCTTATCGTGGTCTTATAGTTTTCGATGTATTCGTCGCGGGTGGGCAGACCGATTTTGATATCGTCGTGAACGTTTACCGATTCAACGACGTCCATATTGAAGCCGTATTCGTCGAGCTGACGCTTGACCTCGGCAATTTCATCAATCTCCCAGACCTCGCCTGGCATTTTGTGGTGCAACGCCCAAACGATACCGTCAACACCGGGGATTTGCTTGATATCCGATAATTTGATACGGTCGTTACCCTCGCCGTACCAGCGGAAAGTCATTTTCATAGCCGCTTCCTCCGAAATAAATAGATTTAAACACTATTGCAGTTTCGATTATACTACAAAATTTCTCGCATTGCAATAAAAAATTCACCGTTTTGCTCTGCTTTGGAGTCTGAACGCGCTTATTGACATTTTTGCAACGGGATTATATAATAAAACGGTAGAGAAATCCCATCGGGAAGGGGTACGTTTATGGAAATAACCGTCGTTTACAGCCGCGATTCGCACAAGGCGTATGAAATTGCGGCAGACACGTTCGCTTCGCTTGCGCGCGAGGTATCGGGAGCGGAATGCAGGGTTTTAACCGACGCCGAATATAAAGAAGCTCACGGCGCGGAAGGGCTTACCGTGCTTATCGGCAGCGATGCGGCGAACCCGATAACAGCCTCGCTGTATCTTTCGAAAAAGACCGACGGGTTCAATATAAGATACTGCACCGACGATTATTGTATAAGAACCGTATCGGCGGACGGCGAGGATTTTCTTATCCTTGCGGGCGGCAGACCGAGGGCGGCGATCTATGCCGTTTACCGCTATTTTGAGCTTTTTCTCGGCTGCAGATGGTTTTGGGACGGCGACAGGATAAAAAAGGGCTCGCTTGTTACGGGCGGTATAGATATTTCGGAAAGCCCGCGTTTTGATTACCGTGGTCTGCGTTATTTTGCGCACAGAGGACTGCATCGCTTTCAGGCGGAGCATTGGGGCTTTGCCGATTGGAAAAACGAGATCGATTGGCTGCTCAAAAAGCGCTTGAACCTTTTTATGCTCAGAATCGGGCTCGACGATATTTTTCAAAAAGCCTTTCCTGACACCGTTTCCTATCCCGAGCGCGACGTAACCCCGCGCGAAGCAGGGAAGGGGTTCGACGACAGAACGCTTTTCTGGTCGCTCGAATACCGCGGCGAGCTTCGCAAAAGGCTGCTCGGATACGCATTTGAGCGCGATCTTATGCACCCCGAGGATTGCGGCACGATGACGCATTGGTATTCCCGCACGCCCTATGAATTTCTCGAAAAGAAGGCTCCGAGAATGCTTCCTCAATATACAACCTTCTACGCCGAGCCGACGGGGCTTGTTTGGGACGTGCGCGAGAACGAAAATCTCGTTAATTATTTCAGACTTACCGTGGCGCACATAAAGGCTTACGGTAAGCCCGAGCTGTTCCACACTATCGGTCTGGGCGAGCGCTTGTATTCGAGCGATCCCGAGGAAAACAGACGGATGAAGCTATACGTTTACCGCAGAATCGCGTCTTACATAGAAGAAAACTATCCCAATTCGCCCCTGCTTATCGCAAGCTGGGACCTTTGGATGCGCTTTACTCCCGAGGAGGTGCGTGAGCTTGTGGGCGAGCTCGATCCGTCGCAGTCGATTATTCTCGATTACACCTCGGATACGGTTCGCGAGAACAATTTCACAAAATGGGGAATTTGCGGAAAATTTCCGTGGATATTCGGCGTTTTCGGGGCTTATGAGCCCGAGTCGGACATAAGAGGCGATTACGGATATATAAACAGACGATTAGAGCTCGCGAAGGCAGACCCGTTTTGCAAGGGTATGATACTCTGGCCCGAGCTTTCGCACGGGGATCCGCTTATGGCGGAATATCTTGCGGTTAATTCCTGGGACGGAAATACATCGGAAATTACGGAATTTATCGAAAAATACTGCGAGGACAGATATTGCGAGGGCAGTGTCGGGGATATGAAATCGGTCTGGCGCGATTTTCTGCCGATAATTTCGCTCACCGCGTGGAATACCGACGACAGTATACGTCAAAGCGGCTCGCTTATCTTCCCGAGGCTCGCGCAGGGAGCCGATTTCGACAAGAGCAAGAAGGAGCTTTACCGCCACGATCTCGGCGAGAGGCTTACATATATCGGCACGGCGGCAGAGGTGCTTTCGAGGCTTTCCGAAATCGAAGCGGAAGATGCTCAAATGAAGCGCGATATGACCGACATCGCAAGAACGGTTATCGGCAGATTTACCGATGCGTTTCTGCTTGCGGCAGAGCTTGATTTCGCCGAAAACGGTGTCGGTGCAAAGACGGTTTCGCTTTTGGAGAGGGCACGCGGGCTGCTATGCTGTCTTCGCGACCTTTTGGCGACTCATGCCGATTTTTCGCTTTATGAATCGTTGCGGCTTTTACAGGCGGAGACCGATACAAATCCGAATTTCGAGAGAACGCTAAAAAACAACGCCGAGTGCGAATATTGCAGATCGTACGTTTATGAAAATGCAGAATATCTTTATCTTCCCGAGCTTGATATTATCATCGGCGAGCTTTCGGGCGCGTATTCCGAAGGGCGCGAAATCAATAGCAAGGCGATCCTTGCGCATATCGAGGAGAACAAAAGGCGATATTTCGAAACACCGCTTGCGAAAATGGATGCCGAAAAGCCCAAAGCCGTCTTTTCCGAAATCTGCAAATGCGCCTGCGTGATTTTGAAAAATTCAATATAAAACAAAAGGCACCTTCTTTAAAGAGGGTGCCTTGCTTTTCGGTTATTTGATGTAATTCAGGATTTTCGTTTTATATTCCTCGACACGCATTATTTCGCAACGGCGGAAGCCGATGGGAAGGACGGATTTGTTGCTCGAGATGATCTGCTCGTATACGCTGTTGGTTACGATCATTATAAAATTGGAATCCTTTTTGCGCCCTTCGTCGATTTCGGATTGGAAGATATCCATTTCGAGATTCACCCAATAGCTTTCGAGATAGGAAAGGTCGGAAAATACCACAACGAAATGCTTCGAGCCGTCGAGCGCCTGCATTATCGCCTTGCGGTATTGCGATTCCGACATTTCGGGGAGCGATTCCTTGTCGAAAAACGCTTCCTTCATATTGCGTTTCATAAAGAAATAAAGGTCCTCGGCGATGTCGGCGTCGTCGCTCTTGTGGCAGATAAACAAATCGAACTTGCCCGATTTGGGCTGTGTAAGACCGAGAAGGGTTTTTATGCCGTCGTTCGCTTTTTCGGAAATGCGGTCGGAAAGCTCCTCCTTTTCAAGCCTTGCCTTGAGCTCGTGTATACGGTCGATACATTCGGCGCAGATCTCCTTTTCACCGATAACCTCGCAATACGCCTTTAAGCGCTCGTAGCTGAGGATAAGACAGCGGATAAATTCGCTTGCGTTGTTGTCGGCGCCGATAAGGTCGAAAAGCTTGTTGCCCTCACGCATGAACGATGCGATAGAGCAGAGAATTTCTTCGTCGCGGCTTTGCGGGGCCTCCTCCTCGGGTTCTTTTTCGATCGGCTTCTGCGGAATGGCGGGGGGCTCCAGCTCGGTATAGATAAAGCGCTCGGTATCGGAGATAAATGCGAGCTCCTCGGCGGAATAGCGGAGGCTTTCTAAGCAAAAGACGTTTTGCTTTTCGCATTCGTCGGTAAAACGCTCGATATAGGGGCGCTGTATTTCGATATATTCGGATATCGGCACGGCGTTTATAATACCGAAGCTCAGATCTCCGCTTGTCATCGCGTCTATCGCATCGTAACGGATCTCGCGGTAATAATATATCAACCGCAGAGCCGCCGAAATATAAAACAGGTCGTGCGATTTAAAGGCGGGAAGCTCGAGCAGACGGTAAAAAACAAACGCGGTATCGTTTTTCTTGTGCGCCAAATCGCGTGCCGCATCGGAATAATCGGAATCATAGAGCTCTATGAGCTTTTCGAGAAGCGCAAAGAGCTCGACAAGCGCCGTTTTCGCGCCCTCGAAGGTTTCGGCTTCGATTATTTTGCAGAATTCCGAGACGTAATCGCAGATAAGCTCGCTCGCACGCGCCTTCGCACCCGCCTGAACGTATTCCGAAAGCTTGGTGTAGAAGGTGTTTTTCTGCTTGTTGTTAACGAACATCGGAGCGAAAAGTGCGGCTATGCGCTTTGCTTCGTCCTCGGTCTGACGGGCGTAGGTGCAATGATAGGGGGACAAAAGGTATTGCAGTATCGCCGAGCTCGAAAAGGCGTTTGTGTCGGTAAACACGGGGAGTATAAGCTTTGCGCGGTCGCTTGCAAGGTTTATTGCGTATTCAAGCTCTCTGATGCACCACGTCGATTTGATATAATTTTCGGTGATTATAGGCAAAAGCGCGCGGGAGGCTTTTATACCCTCGGTGATTGCCTGGGCGAAATTTCCCGGGTCGGTGATTGCGTTCACGCCGAATACGGTCAAGCCGTTATTGCGGAGCTCGCGCTCGATCATTGCCGCGAATTCGCGGTCCTTGCTCGAATAGTTCAAATATACGTCGTAGGTCGTTTTACGTTCGATATTTATAATTTCGTCCATATCGGAAGCTCCTTATTTTCTTTTTGAATCGAGATAGGATTGGAGAATGATCTGCGCAGAGATGGCATCGACGACCTTTCTGCGCTTTTTTCCGTTATAGTCGGCGATGTTCATATAGGTGTACGCCTCGACCGTCGATAAGCGTTCATCGACAAAAACAACCTCGAGTCCCGTTTCGGCAGAGATCATTTCGGCAAAGGCGCGCGATTTTTCGGCACGGAAGGATTCGCTGCCGTCCATATTCTTCGGCAGACCGAGCACGATTTTCGCACCGTTCAGCTCTTTTATTTTTGCGGCGCATTTTTTTGCCGCGTCGCGCATGCCCGAAACGTTTACGGTGCAGACCGTGCTTGCGAGAAATTCGGTTTCGTCGCTTATCGCGATACCGCAGCGTGCATCGCCGTAATCTATTCCTATGATTCTCATAATAACCTCTTTAAACATAAAAAGCTTGATTTATTTTAAATTATTTTCCTTAATTTGTCAACCGAAAAGGCGTATTAAAAGATTTGTTTCGGTAATAATACTATCGAACGAAAGAGATTCGTTCAGACAGGAGCATCGAATATGGGAAAACGAAGAAAATACAGGTTTCCCAAAGGCGTTGAGAATACGGACAGATATTATCATCCCCACCCGATTGCCGAGAATTCGAACTTTCCGACAAATATCGTTACGGACCTATTCGGACTAAACAATATGGTACCCGAAATGAATACGGATGTTCTTGGCAGCTATACGGGAAGACCGATAAACGATATTCGTCCTATTCAGGATGCCGATGACCTGTAATACGTGGAATTAATTCATTTAATTCCGAGAAGCGCTTTGCCTTTTTTATAACAGAACCGAAAAAATAATTTCCGGTCAAGGCGAAGGATCGAAAACGAAACAGCCGAAGAAGCATTAATGCACAGCGGCGTTTCCTTTCATCTCCTTTCCGCCGCTTTCTGCTTCGGCAATACGCTTGAACCGAAAATACCGCCGAATAATTTATATTGCCGTATAATTTACGCGTTAATATAAATTACGGCGGTATTTTTTTGAAAAAAATATAAAAAACGCGAGCATTGTCCGTTTTATTGGACACGGTGCGCGTTATAATAGGCTTGTAAGATAAAGAACGGCGGAAAACCGTTTGAAAAAAGGAGGATATCAAAATGAAAGATTTCGTTAGCTTGGCAAAAAGAACCGTGCGCGACCGCGACGGATTTGTGAACGGATTTATAAAGGGAGTGATGGGATCGGCTTTGTTTATATCACTGCTTACTCTGTTCACCGCCTGCTTCGGAGGATAAGGCAGGCTTTCGCAAAGCGCGTATAGGGTATTGAAATCCGATTAAAGCTGTGTTATTATAAAAGAGTAATAAAACCGAAAGGAATATATTATGAACGGCTTTAAGATTTCGCATTTCAACGGCGCGCGCGGCGCGGACGAATTGGTTATTTATAACGGTGTCGGCAACACCGAAACCAATGCATACGGCTTCGAGGTATGCGTTGTCGGAGACAGGGTTATTTCCTGCGGAAAAAACAACAATATAATTCCCGAGGGCGGCTACGTCGCATCGGGACACGGCGAGGCGATGCAATTCCTTGCGGCAAACGCGACCGTCGGCGCGAAGGCTGTTATCGATGGCGAAAGCGGCACTTTTATGCTTGAGATCGACGAAACGGCGAAAAGGATAGATGCAGATATGCAGCTTTCACTTATAAAATCGCGTTATTCCGAAAGGCTTTCGGAGGGCGCCGAGTTCGATAAGACCGAAGCAGAGAGCCTGATTTCGAAGGCGGAGGCGGCTGTCGGAAACGGCGAATACGGGCTTGCAAAGGAGCTTTGCGAGGAGGCGTATTATATCACCGCGAAATCCTGCAGGGACGAGGTTCGCGCCGTATGGCACAGACCTCACGAAAAGAGCGAAGAAGCGGTTATCGCAACCGTAACCCGTCTTAAAGACGCGGGCTTTAATTCGATACTTATCGAAACCAACTACGAGGGCTATGCCAACGCTCAGAAGTGCGTTCACGATTTTCTTCCGATACGCAAGGGCTACGAGGGCGGATTTGACGTTATCGATTGCTTTATCAAGGTCTGCAAGCGCGAGGGAGTGAAGATTCACTGCTGGTTCGAGGATTTCTTCTTCGGCGTCGAGGGGCACGGCTGTCCTATTGCCGATATCTATCCCGAATATATGGCAAAGCGCAAGGACGGCGGCATTTTGCACGATGCGTTCGACAATTTCTATTTTCTTAATCCCGCGCTTCCCGAGGTAAGAGAGCTTTTGCTTTCGCTCGTGAAGGAAATTCTCGATAACTACGATTTCGACGGCTTCCAGCTCGATTATATCAGATATCCCGTTATACACGGTGTCGATTTTTCGGCGGGCTTCGACGAATACACGAAGCGCGAATTTCTTGCGGATAGCGGAATCGATATCGATAAGATTCCCGATACGAGCTGTGCCGACTGGAAGAAATTCCTCGATTGGCGTGCGGCAAAGGTAACCGAATACGTCGAGGCTGTGAGAGAGCTTATTCTCGAATACCGCAAAAACGGCAGAGATATCGAGCTTTCGACCGCGGTTTTCGGCGATCCCGTCGAGGCAATAAATCTCAAATGCCAGAATTGGCAGTATTGGGTAAAGCAGGGCTGGCTGGATGCGATATACCCGATGGCGTATCTCAACGATGCCGAGGACGTTGGCAGCGAGGTGCGCTATATGGTTGAAAAATACGGCGAGGCTCCGAACATTTCGGGTATTTCGCCGATGTACAACAAGCTTCCCGTTATCGAATCGACCAAGCAGGTCGAGGCGTGCAGAAGAGCGGGGGCTGTCGGCGTTGCCTTCTTCTGTGCGGGCAACTGTACCGATATTCAGCTTGAAAAGCTCAAAAAGGGCGTATTCAGAGACAGATAAGGAAAAGAAAAAGAGAGAACGGCTGTGCGAGCACGCGCTTGCGGGGTGTATTTTCCCCGTGGCTTGCTTGAATACAGAACAGGTTCTCTCTTTTATTTTATATGCAAAGGGTATAAAAAACTGCCGAGGGGTTAACCTCGGCAGAAAAACGTTATCGTTTAATTAAAGCGTTGATTTACGCTTAAAGCGTTGATTTACGCTGCTGCGTAAACTTCGAGCTCGGAAAGGAATACCCAGCCGGTTCTTGCGAAACGGAACTGAACGTACTGTGCGTTTACGGATTCGCCGAGTTCAACGGTGGTAACAGCGTGGATGGTGCTTGCATCATCAACAGGGATAGCTTCGCCAACTACTTCGAAGGTTTCGCCGTCGTTGGAAACTGCGATGGAAACGGTCATGTTAGATGCGCCGATACCGTTGTCGAGCTTGGAGGAGCCGATGTAAGCAACGAACTTAGCAAGGTCCTTAGCTTCGCCGAGGTCGATGGTCATCCACATATAACCGGTAGCTGCATAGTCGGGGTGAACGCCAGTCCAGCCTGCCCAAACAGCGTCGCTGTAAGCGGAGTCTTCGTTTGCCTTAACGCCGTCGGTAAGAGAGCCGGTTTCGTCGGGATATGCGATCTGAGCGTTGGGATCATAACCCCAGTTAACGTCTGCGCCGCCCTGACGGAACTGTTCGCAGGTGGTGTAGGTCTTGCCTGCAGCGAGGTTATCGGTGCCTGCTTCGATGGGTTCCTTGGATTCTTCAGCTTCGGAAGATTCGGTAGCAGCTTCGGAGGATTCGGTAGCAGCTTCAGAGGATTCGGTAGCTGCTTCAGAGGATTCAGCCTTGGATTCTGCCTTGGATTCTGCTGCGGATTCTGCTACGGATTCAGCAGCGGAGCTTTCCTCGGTCTTGTCGCCACATGCAGCGAGAACGCCACAGGTAAGAACGAGAACGAGAGCGAGAATGAGAGATAACTTCTTCATTGTAATTTCTCCTTAAAAAATTTTTTGCATTATAGCATTTGATATTATATACCCGTTAGTGCGAATTGTCAAGAGCAAATTGATTTTGAGTTATCGTCATAAATAATAAATATATCGTAAAAAGTTTTTATTTTTTGAAAAAGCTATTGCAATATTTTCAAAAAAGATGTATAATCGTATCTTGGTGATGTTTTATGGTTAAAACGACGTTCAAAATAGCGTTGGACGGTCCCTCCGGCTCGGGTAAGAGCACGCTTGCGAAAAACCTTGCGAAGCGTTACGGCTTCGTTTATATCGATACCGGCGCGCTTTACCGCACGATCGGTCTTTTCGTGTGCGAGCGCGGTATCGCCTCGGACGATAAAGCGGGAATTATCTCCTGCCTGCCCGATATTAAAATAGAAATGAAGCTCGAAAACGGCGGCGGCGCGGTTTATCTCGGCGGCAAACGCATCGGCGACGAGATAAGAACCCCCGTTATTTCAAAATACGCCTCCGACGTTTCGAAAATTCCCGAGGTGCGCGCCTTTCTTCTCGAAACACAGCGCTCTATCGCAAGGGAAAATAACGTTATAATGGATGGCCGCGATATCGGCACCGTTATTCTGCCCGATGCGCAGATCAAGCTTTTCGTTACCGCTTCTCCCGAGGCAAGAGCGAAAAGGCGTTACAACGAGCTTTGCGAACGCGGCGTCGAAACGAGCTACGAGGAAGTGCTTGCCGATATGAAATGGCGCGACGCCAACGACAGCGGCCGTGAAATTGCACCCGCTATCCCCGCTCCCGATGCGATATTGTTCGATAATTCGGGCATGACGATAGAGGAAACTGTCGAAAATGCGGCGGAAATAATCGATAAGGTTTATAATAAATGAGCGCATACAGAGTTTTACGCGGTATTGCGAACGTTCTTATAAAAATCCTTTGCCGCGCCGAATACCACGGAAGAGAAAACGAGCCGAAGGACAGTGCGTTTATCGCATATTCCAACCATACCTCTTTTCTTGATCCCGTGCTTACCGCCTGCGCGGTAAAGCGCACACTCTTTTTTATGGCGAAGAGCGATCTTATGAAATCCCGCTTTATGCGCGTTATCTTCAAGCTCTGCCATATCGTCCCGATACACAGGGGCGAAAACGATCTTGCCGCTCTGCGAAAGACCTGCGAGATCGTAAACCGCGGCGATTGCGTCGGGATTTATCCCCAGGGCACGCGAATCCCGCAGGACAAGCCGAAGCCCGAGGAGGCGCTTGCGGGGATAGGTCTTATGGCAAACCGCACGAAAGCGACGCTTTTGCCGGTTACCATCTGCTACGGCAAGAAGAACAAAAAGCCCCGTATTTTCAAAAAGGTACACGTATATATCGGAAAGCCGATAACCTATGAGGAATATTCGGCGATAAACGAACGTCCCAATTCGCACGAGATCGCGACCTACGCTTTCACGCGGATATGCGAGGACTTCGAAAAGCACAACCATGGCTGATATCAGAATTTCGGAGCACAGCGGCTTTTGCTTCGGCGTAAAGCGCGCTGTCGATATGATAAACAAGAGTCTCGAAGAGGACGGACGCGGAATATATTGTCTCGGCGAGCTGATACATAACCGCATTTTTAACGAATCGTTGATAAAGCGCGGAGTCAGCTTTATAGAGCGTGGGGATATCCCGAAGCTGAAAAGCGGCGCGAAGGTGTTTTTGCGCGCGCACGGCACTGTTAAGGAGCTTGTAAACGAGCTTTCGGCACGCGGGATCGAATATATCGACGCGACCTGCCCCTACGTTTCGAAAATACACAAGATCGTCGCATCTCAGCCTGCAGAGGCGAAGGTTATGCTTATCGGCGACGCCAAGCACCCCGAGGTCGAGGGGATAATGAGCTGGGCGAAGGGCGAGGGAATCGTTTTTGCCGATCTTGCGGATATCGAGGCAAGGCACGAAGCGGGCTTTGTCGATGAGAACGACTGTATACTTGCGGTGCAAACCACCTATTCGGGCGCCGAATGGGAAAAATGCAAGGACAGAATAAAAGAGCTTTACCCGAACGTGCGTATCTATGAAACGATATGCGGCGTTACCGAGAACCGACAGAAATCGATGCGCGAGCTCGCAAGCGTATCCGACCTCTGTGTTGTGGTTGGGGGTAAAAACAGCTCGAACACGGCGAAGCTTTTCGCCATAGCGAGCGAGGTATGCAAAAATTCGCTTGCCGTCGAATCGGCAGACGAGCTTTATGCACACGCGGAGACGATACGCTCCGCAAACAAAATTGCAATAGCCGCCGGTGCATCGACGCCGAGCGGGATAATACAGGAGGTATACAACACGATGGCAGACATCACAAATGAGGAACTCAGCTTTGCCGAGCTGCTCGAACAGTCATTCAAAACTTTAAATACAGGTGAAAGGGTTACCGGAATCGTTCTGGCAGTCAATCCTACCGAGGTCAAGGTTGACCTTGGTACGAAGCATACGGGTATTCTCCCGTACGATGAAATCACTGCCGAAAGCGGCGTTGATCTCAACACGCTCTTCAAGGTAGGCGATGAGGTAGAGGTAATTTGCGGTAAGTTCAGCGATTCCGACGGCACCGTTCTTCTTTCGAAGAAGAAGATCGATATGCACAAGTACTGGGAAGCTATCAAGGCTGCATTTGAGTCCGGCGAGCTTCTCGAGGGTACCGTTAAGGAAATCCTCAAGAACGAAAAGGGCTATGCAGGCATTATCGTTCTCTACGGACCCAACAAGGTCTTCATCCCCGCATCCCAGACCGGCGTTCCCAAGGGCGAAGAGCTCGAAACACTCAGAGGTCAGAAGGTTTCCTTCAAGATCATCGACGTTAACGAGCAGAAGAAGAGAGCTGTCGGCTCTATCAAGGCTTCCAACCGCATCACCCGTAAGGCAGCAGAGGAAGAATTCTTCGCTAACGCAAAGGAAGGCGACAAGTTCGAGGGTAAGGTTCGCGCTATTATGAGCTACGGCGCGTTCATCAATCTCGGTCCCGTTGACGGTATGCTTCACATCACCGAGCTTTCTTGGGGCAGAATCAAGAAGCCCGAAGAGGTGCTCAAGGTTGGCGACACCATCAGCGTATTCATCAAGTCTATCGACGTTGAAAAGAAGAGAATCTCGCTCGGCTACAAGACCGAAGAAAACGATCCCTGGAACATCTTCCAGAAGAACTACAAGGTTGGCGACGTTGTAGACGCTACCATCGTTTCGATCATGCCCTTCGGCGCATTTGCTGAAATCTTCCCCGACTTCGACGGTCTTATCCACATCAGCCAGATCTCCGATAAGCCTGTTTCCAACCCCGCAAGCGTGCTCAAGGTTGGCGATAAGGTTACCGTTAAGATCACCGCTGCAGATATCGAAAGAAGAAGACTCAGCCTTTCGATCCGCGCACTTCTCGAGGACAACGGTGCAGAAGAAGCTACCGAAGCTCCCGCAGAAGAAGCTGCTGAATAAGCAAAAAACACAAGGACAGAGAATGCCAAGCGTTCTCTGTCTTTTTTATTGACAGTGTTCGTTTTATGTGTTAGAATAAATGCGATCTTTGAAAATGGGAGAAGCGGAATGAAGAAAAAGACGGTTATCGCAGGCGAGATTTCCTATGCATTGAATTCACTTGGGATGATGGTTGCATTTGGAGGAGTTGGCGGTTTGTGTTATTATTTTACGGCAGAGAAAGCCGCCGAAAACCCTTATGGCATATATCTTCTCGAAATTCTTCCGAATTTGTCGGCGATAGTGTTCGGTATAATCTTTGCGCTTTATTTTATAAAATTTCTTACAGAGCTTCAGTTCGCGACCTTCGGCAAGGACGGCGATTCCTTCCGCAGCGTGCTGTTTTCGCTCGGAAAGATAAAATGGGACGAGCTTACCGCCGTGCGCTATCAGAGCCTTGACGTAAAAATCAGGGTTCGCAGCGGTAGAAGACATT
>JAGBWF010000125.1 GCA_017629895.1 Clostridia bacterium | reverse complement strand
CGTGAGTCCCGCCATTCTGCACTTGATATCGAGGAACTTTTCTGCGCCGAGATCTGCACCAAAGCCTGCCTCGGTAACGGTATAGTCGCCCATTTTGAGCGCCATTTTGGTCGCCATAACCGAATTGCAGCCGTGCGCAATATTCGCAAAAGGACCGCCGTGAACGAATGCGGGAGTGCCCTCGAGAGTTTGAACGAGGTTAGGCTTCAAGGCGTCCTTCAAAAGCGCGGTCATAGCGCCGTGAGCATTGAGCTGTCCGCAGGTTACGGGTTCATCCTGATAGGTATAGCCGATTATGATATTCGAAAGTCTGCGCTTAAGATCCGTGATCGAATCCGAAAGGCAGAGCACTGCCATAATTTCGGATGCTACGGTGATATCGAAGCCATCCTCACGCGGCATACCGTTTGCGGTACCGCCCAAGCCGTCGACGATAAAGCGAAGCTGTCTGTCGTTCATATCGACACAGCGCTTCCAGGTGATGCGTCTCGGATCGATACCGAGGGTATTGCCCTGCTGAATATGGTTATCGATCATCGCCGCAAGAAGATTGTTTGCCGCGCCGATAGCGTGGAAGTCGCCTGTAAAATGAAGGTTGATATCCTCCATAGGAACGACCTGAGCGTAACCGCCGCCTGCCGCGCCGCCCTTTACACCGAATACGGGACCGAGCGAGGGCTCGCGGAGAGCCACGGTAACGTCCTTGCCGATGCGCTTCAAGCCATCGGCAAGTCCTATCGTTGTGGTGGTCTTACCCTCACCCGCGGGGGTGGGAGTTATCGCTGTAACGAGAATAAGCTTCCCGTTTTCTTTTTTCGTTTCTTTAAGGAGAGAAAGATCGATCTTTGCCTTGTATTTGCCGTATTGTTCAATATATTTTTCATCCACATGAGCAATAGAAGCGATTTCGGTTATCGGCTTCATCTGACAGCTCTGCGCGATTTCTATATCGGTCTTGTACTGCATAACCAAGCTCCTTTATTTAAAGTATTTAACGGCGGATTCAAACATTCTTATGTCGTAAACGCCCGGCACGTTCTTATAAAGTCCTGCGCCGATACGTTCGCTATGGCCCATTTTGCCGAATACACGGCCGTCGGGAGAGGTGATACCCTCGATAGCGGACATCGAGCCGTTGGGGTTGAAATGAACGTCCGCAGACGCGTTATTGTCGAGATCGACGTACTGAGTTGCAATCTGTCCGTTTTCTGCAAGCTGCTTGATAAGCTCTTCGCTTGCAAGGAAGCGGCCTTCGCCGTGGGATATCGGAACGTTATATACGTCGCCTACGTTTGTAAGCGCGAGCCAAGGCGATTTGTTCGATGCGATACGGGTACGAACGATACGCGACTGGTGGCGCGCGATGGTATTGAAGGTAAGCGTCGGGCAGTTTTCATCGGTATCGATTATCTTGCCGTAGGGCACGAGGCCGAGCTTGATAAGCGCCTGGAAGCCGTTACAGATACCGCACATCAAGCCGTCGCGATTTTCGAGAAGGTCGGTAACTCCGTCCTTGACAGCGGCGTTACGGAAGAAAGCGGTTATGAATTTCGCGCTTCCGTCGGGCTCGTCGCCGCCCGAGAAGCCGCCGGGAATGAATACCATCTGCGCGGTCTTTAATTCGTTTGCAAAGGTTTCGATGCTCTTTGCGATACCGGAAGCGGTACGGTTATTGATAACGATTATCTTGGGATCTGCGCCCGCATCGCGAACAGCCTTTGCCGAATCGTATTCGCAGTTTGTTCCGGGGAACGCAGGGATAAGCACCTTCGGCTTTGCAACCTTAACGGCAGGTGCAACACGCTCGGTTGCACTGTAGTTATGGGTTACAACGTTATCTGCGCTATCCTTGATGTTGCAGGAAAACACGCTTTCGAGTTTATCCTCGTAGATGCCGAGGATTTCGTTAAGACAAAGCTTTTCTTCGCCGTAGACGATTGCCTTGTTTTCGGTAACGGTACCGATAACCCTGCCGCAATCAACCTCGGCGTTGACCTCGAGAACGAACGAGCCATAGGAGTAGCCGAAGAGCTCGTTTACAGAGATTTCGGTATTGTATTCGAAGCCGAGCATATTACCGAAGCACATCTTCATAACCGCTTCTGCAACGCCGCCGATCGTGGGAGTATAGCATGCAACCGCGATACCCTTACGCATAAGCTCGGTTACCTTGTCGAAGAGCGCAATAAGCGAATCCGCCTTGGGAAGACCGTCTTCGCCGTATTCGCAGTTAAGAAGAATGACCTTATTGCCCGCCTTTTTAAATTCGGGAGATACTACGTCGGCAGTTTTGCCTGCTGTAACCGCAAAGGAAACGAGTGTGGGGGGTACGTTGATATCCTCGAAGGTACCGCTCATAGAGTCCTTGCCGCCGATAGAGCCGATTCCGAGCTCCATTTGTGCACGGAACGCGCCGAGAAGTGCGCTAAGAGGCTTGCCCCAACGCTTTGCATCCTTGCCGAGTCTTTCGAAATATTCCTGGAAGGTAAGATATACGTCCTTGAATTCGGCACCCGTTGCAATAAGCTTGCAGACAGATTCGATTACCGCGAGATATGCGCCGTGATAGGGGCTCTGCTCGGTGATGAAGGGGTTATAGCCCCAAGACATAAACGAGCAGTTATCGGTATGCTTCTTCTCGACGGAAATCTTCTGCACCATCGCCTGAATGGGAGTGTGCTGATACTTGCCGCCGAAGGGCATAAGCACGGTGCCTGCGCCGATAGTCGAGTCGAAGCGTTCGGAAAGACCGCGCTTCGAGCAGACGTTAAGGTCGGATGCGAGTGCCTTGTAATTTTCGGTGAAGCCGCCGCTGATTTCCTTTTCGATAGGCTTGCAGGTTGCGGTTTCGACGTTAATATGCTTATCCGCGCCATTGGAATTAAGAAATTCGCGCGAGATG
>JAGBWF010000124.1 GCA_017629895.1 Clostridia bacterium | reverse complement strand
TACGTGCCGGTACCGAAATAGGTCTGCGATGCGAAGTTGTAGCCCTCCTCGACCGAATAAACGAAAACGTCTATAAGCGGATAAACAAGGAAGAATCCCAAAAACAGCATCGCGGGGAGGAGATAAAGCCAGCCCTTAATATTGTTGTTTTTCATATTCGTCTCCCATTAAAAGCGTATGCGTTCGCCGTTTTCCTTTTCGAATATAAATACCTTGTGTCGCTTAAGACCGAATTTAACCGTCGAGCCGTTGACAAAAGCGAGGTTGTCGGCATCTACTATTGCGCGGATAACGCTCGAAGCACACCTTTCGTGAGTTGCAACGATGCTGACGTCGCGGCCCATTACCTCGATCCTTTCGAGTCCGCAGGTGAATAGCTTTTCGTCGTCCTCGTCGAGCGAGAAGCCCTCGGGACGAATCGCAACGGTAACCTCCTTATCTTCAACGCCCGAAAGTGCAAAAAGCTTTTCCTCGCCGATATAAAGCGAGCCGTCTTTTATACAGCCGTCGAAGCAGTTGATGGGAGGAGTGCCCAAAAACTTTGCAACAAAAAGGTTAACGGGGTCGTCGTAAACGCTCTGCGGCTTGTCTATCTGCTGTATGATGCCGTCCTTCATAACGACTATCTTATCCGAGATAGACATTGCTTCCTCTTGGTCGTGGGTTACGAAAACGGTCGTAACCTTGGTCTGACGCTGAATGCGGCGTATCTCCTCACGCGTTTGGAGTCTTAATCTCGCGTCGAGGTTCGACAACGGCTCGTCGAGAAGTAAAATTCTCGGCTGCTTGACAAGAGCTCTCGCAATGGCAACTCTCTGCTGCTGTCCGCCCGAAAGCTCGCTCGGCTTTCTGTCGAGAAGGTTTTCGAGCTGGACAAGCTTTGCCGCTTCCTCTGCCATTTCGTTCATCTTTTCCTTCGAAAGCTTTTCCTTGCCTTTTCTGTTTTCGAGAGGGAAGGTGATGTTCTGTCTTACCGTAAGGTGAGGATAGAGAGCGTAGTTCTGAAATACGAGACCGACCCCGCGATGCTCGGCGGGAATATCGGTAACGTCGTCTTCACCGAAGTATATACGTCCGCTCGTCGGCTTCAAAAGTCCCGAAAGCAGATTGAGCGCGGTCGATTTGCCGCAGCCCGAGGGGCCGAGCAAGCCGATAAGCTCGCCGTCGGGGATTTCAAAATTAAAATCGTTAACGGCGATAACGTCTGCCTTTTGCTTTTTGTTGCGCGAGGGGAATATTTTTGTTAAATTTTTAAGCGTTACTTTCATAAAGTCATTTTTCCTTTCGAAAAATATACACCGTCATTATATAATATTTCTTTCGTATTTTCAATGATTTTAGCAAAAAAAGCCGAACGCTTTTTAGCGTTCGGCGCGTATCGGAGACTATAATTTGGGTATCTCAAAAAATTTATGATGAGGCAACCTCATTTATTCATTTCCGCGATATAGGTTTTGAAGAATATTTCGAAATAACGGGCGTAGATGGAGAAAAAGAGGTCCTTGGGCTCGCTGCTTGCGAATTTTAAAATCAAGTGGTCCTTTTTGAGCTCGACGCTTTTAAGCCCTTCAAGCGAAAAATCAAAGTTGGTGGAGAGAATGCCGGTTCCGCCCGAGAAGAAGCGGTTCTTCGTAACGATATAGCCGGATTTGCCGTTGCCGCGTACGGTATCGTCCATCAGCGCGATTATATCGCTTTGCGCGATTTTATTTTTTGCGATGGCGGAAACCGAATTTTCGAGCTGCTTTTGCGTAAGCTTATCGGGACGCTTGAAATAAAAGGATTTTTTCGAGCTGTCGGAATTGCAGGCGATCAACGCCGCATCTATTGCGCGCAAGCCGTTATCGACAGGAGCTTCGATTGTATCGTTAATGCCCGTGCCTTTAAACGCTTGGGAGATCAGATCGTCGAATAAGCCTTCGTCCGCGGGTGCTTCCTCGGCGGAATCGGGCGCGTCGTCGATAAAGCTGTCGGCGATATCGTCGGGCTTTTCGATAACCATAGGCTCGTCGACCTCGATAGGCGCCTTGCACTTCTGTATAAGCGCCGCTCCGCAAAGATGCGAAAGATAGTCCGCTTCGTTGGCGTATTTGTATTTAAACATAGCCTGCAACGCACTGAGCTGTAAACGCATACCGGGCGAAAGCTCGAAATCCTCGAGATATACTACCAAAAGCTCCTTTTTGAGCTCGATGGCAAAGTGAATTTCTCTGCGGCAGTTGTGCGAATCCTGCGAGCTGCGCGACATAAATGCAATAACGATGCAACAGCTCATTAAACGCTCGGCAATGTATTCGGGCCATTCGGTGCCCGCCTCTATGCCGTTGTCGTACCAAACGCGGTAGCCGTTGTCGATCAGCGTTTCGACTGCCTTCAACACCTCCGGAGAATCCTTGTGCGAATAGCTTATGAATATATAAGGCTCGGTTCCGTTGTATGCGAGTGCCATAATTCCCTCCGAAAACAAATGCGGAATTTTATCCAGATAATTTTAACATATACGAGCGTTTTTGTCAACAAAAAAAGAGCCGACCGCGTCTGTCGGGCTTGGTGCTTATAACAACCCTGCGATGTATCGATGTTTATAGTCTGTTCGTATTGAAAAAATTAAAAAATCGTGGTATAATATAAAAAACGCAGGGCAGGGTACCGATAAAGCTTGCGATATATCCGTAAGCGGTAAGATGCTCCGTGCAACAAAATAACCGTTCAGAATTAAAGATTTGGAGAAATGATATGAAATTGAATTCCTTGTTCAAGAAAAATCAATCCGCAAAGAACGCAGCAACGCTTGATTACAGCGAAAGGTTGAAAATTCTGGATATTTTGGGCGAGCCGCTCGTTAAGGAGGTAAGAGACGGAGCGTTGAATTACGCGATGAACATAGCGCAATATAAAACCGTGAATCCCGTAAGCCTCGAATATTATAAAGCGCTGTCCGATTTGTCCGAAGAACAAAAAGAGGCGGCTTGCGACCTGCTTTCTGAAACGATAACCCACGTTATATACAACTTTATGCACTTGTTTGAGGAAAATCCCGAAAAGTTCAAAATGCTGATAAAAAAAGACGGCGTTGAATACGACGTTGTCGAAATCAGCGAGGATACGGGAAGCGAAATAACCTTCGACGACGAGGAAGGATGGATACAGCGCTTTTCCGAAATCGGCCGTTTTGTTTGATATTCCTCTCCTTAACTTTAAAAAAATGCTTTTCGCCATAGCGAAAAGCTACCTTACTTCTTCACTAT
>JAGBWF010000123.1 GCA_017629895.1 Clostridia bacterium | reverse complement strand
GTAAGATGCCTTACGGAGTGCTCTCTTGGTCTTGCTGGGTTTAAGACCGGTCTTATGACGTTTGCCGGGATGATTCATTTTAATCTTACCGGTTGCGGTAAAGGAGAAACGCTTTGCGGAAGCCTTGTGTGTTTTGATTTTTCCCATTGTTATAATTCCTTTCGGTTATTTTGTTTTTTTAGGAGCGAGGATCATCGTCATATTTCTTCCGTCAAGCAACGGCTTCTTTTCGATAACTGCGTTTTCGCCGCAGCCCTCTGCGAAGCGGTCAAGAAGCTGAGCGCCGAGTTCGGTATGTGCCATTTCTCTACCGAAGAACTTAACGATCACCTTTACTTTGTTGCCCTGTGCGAGAAATTTAAGCGTATGATTGAGCTTGGTGTTGAAATCGTGTGTATCGATACGGCACTTGAGCTGAATTTCCTTAAGCTCGATTATCTGGCGCTTTTTGCGCTGTTCCTTTTCGCGCTTTTCCTTTTCGAAACGGAATTTGCCGTAGTCCATTATTTTGCACACGGGGGGTACGGAATCGGGCGCGATCTCGACAAGGTCGAGCTCTGCTTCGTTTGCAAGCTGTAATGCTTCGGAAAGCTTCATAACACCGAGCTGGTTGCCGTCTGCACCGATAACGCGGACTTCATTTGCTTTGATTTCTTCATTAATTGAGGAAGAAGGTTTAGTGGCGATGAGAAACACCTCCAAAAAAATTTTGATTGATTTTTTGCAAAAGAAAAAGCAAAGCAGACAACCCGCTTTGCACAGCCAAAAAACACCGAGGGCATAATACGCCCAAACGGTTTATATTGACCGAGCCTGACCTTTCGTCGCAGGGTGAGAGCAACGCTCTACTTCTTTGTGCCCGCATATATTACCACAAAATACGCGCTTTGTCAATAGGTTTTTATAAAATTTCTTGTCATTCCGCGCTTTTTATTCATATTATAAAAATACGAGGAGGTATTACTTATGCCAATGCTTTTTTTGAGTCCTTCGACACAGGAATACAACCTGTATTACGACGGAAGCGGAAGTGAAGAATATTATATGAATCTTATCGCCGACTATATGGAGCCCTACCTCACCGCAAGCGGGATCACCTGGACGCGCAATAATCCCGAGGGGTCGGTCGGCGATTCGGTGCGGCTTTCAAACTCGGGTGATTACGCGCTTCATCTCGCGCTTCATTCCAACGCATCGGGAAGCGCAAACTACGGCAGGCAGACGGGGAGCGATATTTACTATTACCCGACGAGCGTGAACGGAAAGCGCGCCGCCGATATCATAGTCGCGAATCTCAAGAAAATATACCCCGAGCCCTCGAAGGTCCGCGCCCTTTCTACAACAAGCCTTTACGAGCTCAACAACACCCGTGCACCCTCGGTGCTTGTCGAGCTCGCCTATCACGACAACGCTTCCGACGCCGAATGGATAAAAAACAATCTCTCGCTTATTGCCGAAAATCTTTCGCAATCGGTCGCAGACTATTTCGGCGTGCCGCTCGTCGACCCTACTCCGACGCAATCGGGTATCGTAAAAACCGAGGGAGGCAGGCTGAATATACGCGACAAGGCAGGCCTCGACGGCAAAATAATCGGACAGATACCCAACGGAAGCCGTGTTCGCATCAAGGGGCAAAGCGGAGAATGGTATCTCGTCGACTACGGCGGAATCGAGGGCTATTCCTACGGCGCATATATCAAATTGAATTAACGGCAAAAAACTCTGTTGCCCTCGCGGACAGCAGAGTTTTTCTTTATTCGTTTTACTGTGCGGCGTCAAGCAGGAAGGTGATGGTTTCATATTCGCCCGAGGTAAGCGTTCTGTTGAAGCGGAACACGGTTACCTTTACCTTTTCGCCTGCGCGGCACTTCATAAGCGCTTGTGTAAGATCATCGCGGTTTTTGATTTCGGTGCCGTTGAATTCGGTGATAATATCGTATCGCGAAAGACCCGCCTTGTACGCCGAGCTGTTGAGCTCGATATCCGAAACGATAACGCCCTCGGGATATTCGCATCTGGGATTCATTCTGAGCACCTCAAGACCGTCCTCGACGTCGTAAACGGTGATGCCTATCTGCGGAGTTGCAACCGCGATATCGCTGTCGCCGATAGCCTCGCCCGCAATGAGCTTCTGGAATATCTCTATCGCGCTGGTGATAGGAATCGCAAATCCGATACCCTCGTATTGCTCGTCCGCGATCTTCAAAGAGGTTATGCCGATAACGTTGCCCGCCATATCGATAAGCGGACCGCCGCTGTTGCCGGGGTTGATAGAGCAATCGGTCTGGATAAGCTTCATTGTCTTAACGACCTTGCCGTATTCGTTGGTTATCTGTACCTCGCGCGCGGTACCGCTGACAATACCGCAGGTCATGGTTCCTGCGAGAGTTTCGTCATAGGGCGTACCGATAGCAACTACGCTTTCGCCTATCTTGATCTTGCCCGAATCTCCGAACGAAACAGCCTTAAGTCCTTCTGCCTCGATATGAAGCACCGCGATATCGGTTACGGCATCGCTGCCGACTATCTTCGCGTTGTATTCCCTGCCGTCATAGAAAGCGACGGTGATTTTATCGCCGGTTTCGATAACGTGGTGGTTTGTGGCAATATATCCGCCCTCCGCATCGATAACGAAGCCGCTGCCGATAGAATAAGGTCTGCCGTTGAGGCTGACGCGGATGGTACAGCAGGAGGGAGAGCATTCATTATATATGGCGCTGAGCGCTGTCGAAAGGTCGATATTGCTGTCGGGCGCAACGCTGAATTCGGGCACGCTCATATCGGGCGAGCGCGAAAAATCGAGCGAGGGATCATCGCCGGACGTATCAACCGAGGAATCCGTGCTCACCGTCGGGAAAAATCCGTCGAGATTGAAATCCATATTCTGCGAAAGATATACGCCGAGCACCGTAAGAAGAATCGCTCCGACTACGATTGCTATTATGGCGATCACCTTTCCGCCGTTGCCCTTGTTTTTGTTATTGTTGTCCGACCCGTTCCAATTATAAGAAAAATCGGGGCCGTTGTTGCCTTGCGGCGTCTGATTGTTGAAATTTCCGTTCATTTAACGCTCCTATAAATTACAGTTTGACATTGAGTTGCGGTGTATTGTCAAGTATAGCAAAACGAATCCGTTTATACTGTTGGACTGTTTTGCATACGTTTATGCGTTTATATCGATATTTTACCATATAAATTTAAATAAAACAAGAAGCAATGATTAATATTTGTGTAATTAATTATTAAGAATCTTATAATTTTTCGTCAAAAGGGCTTTTTCGTTTGCCCGCGAAGAAAAAAGAGGTGCAGCCCCGATCGATTTGAGACTGCACCGATTAATAAAACGGTAGTATGGTGTATTTATTTCTTCGGCTCGGACACCAGACTGCGCGCCCAATTGATTTTGCGAAGGAAAACCACACCGAAAAGGCATTTTAACGCCTCTGCGGCAGTACCCGCGATGAAAAGCCAATAGATAGAAATGTCCGTGAATTTCGACAGCAGCATAACCGTCGGGAGAACGACCACCCACATATAAACGCTGTCGAATATAAAGGTTACGCCTACCCTGCCGCCCGAACGGAGAGTGAAATACGCCGCGTGCGTATACGAGAAAAACGGCAAAGCACAGCTCGAAACGATTATCATAAACGTCGCAAGCCCGCGTACCTCCTCGGTTGCCTTGTAAAGCATGGGGAACAGCGTAGAGCAGCCTATCAGCACGAGTCCTATAGCCGTTGCACAGACGATGGCGAACGCAATCATCTTTCTGTCGGTATCACGCGCTTTTTCGATCTCGCCCGCACCGAGCTGGTTGCCGACGATAATTCCTATCGCACTGCCGAGAGAAATATAAACCACCGAGAAGAGATTTATTATCGTAACGGCGATGTTCTGCGCCGCAACAACCTCGAGACCGCAGGTGGAATAGCTCTGATTGCGAAGCGTGAGAGCAAGCGCCCAGAAAAATTCGTTTGCCATAAGCGGAAGTCCCTTTACCGTTATCTCGGCAAAAAGGGCGCGCGGGATTTTGAAGCCGCGATATGCACCGACGAGATAGGGACATTTTTCGCTGTGCCTGTGTCCCCATATAACGAGAATGAAAAGCTCTGCAAAGCGTGCAACGACGGTTGCAACAGCCGCGCCGATTACACCCATTGCAGGCAAGCCGAACAAGCCGAAAATGAGTATTCCGTTGAGTGCGAAATTTATAAGAACCGCGGTGGTGCTTGCTACCATCGGGACAAAGGTCTGTCCCGTTTCACGCATCGTAGACGCGTACGACTGCGATATCGCGTGCGGAATAAGTCCGATAAGCATGGGCCAGAGGTACTGCTTGCCGTATAAAAGCGCTTCTGTGGGGGAAAGTCCGGTCGAATCGGATTCCATCTGCAAAAACAGCTTTATAAGACCGTCGTCGCAGGTCGCAAAAACGGCAATGCTGGCAATACCCGCAATAACACTTATCAGGAGCTTGAAGCGGAAGGTATCGCGCACGCCCTTAGTATCGCCCATTCCGTGATACTGGGCAGTGAAAATACCCGCGGCGCTCACCGCACCGAAAATAAGCAGGTTGAATATGAAAATAAACTGATTGACGATAGAAACGCCCGACATTGCGGCGGTAGACACCTGTCCGACCATAACGTTATCGAGGAGATTAACGAGATTGGTAACGCCGTTTTGTATTATCATGGGCACCGCAACGGTAAGCACCGTACGGTAGAAATACTTGTCGCCGATATAGCGCGCAAAGAAACCCTTATTTGCCATAAAACGCCTCCGCGGGAGGAAAATTCAAGCCGCCTGCAAGAGCAGACAGAAAAACGTAACGATTTTAATGAAAAAAGCACTTCGAAAGAAGTGCTTTTTTCTTGGTGACCCGTAGGAGAATCGAACTCCTGTTACCGCCGTGATAGGGCGGTGTCTTAACCGCTTGACCAACGGGCCGTTAATGGTAGCGGAAGTTGGACTTGAACCCACGACCTATCGGGTATGAACCGATTGCTCTAGCCAACTGAGCTATTCCGCCATGTTTTCGCCGCATTTCCGCGACAGCTTGGTTAGTATAGCAGATGAAATTCGATTTGTCAATAGGAATTTTAAGATTTTTTTGATTTTTTTGTTAAAATATTTTTCTATCTGTATTGACATATTGCAAATCGCGTGATATTATTAAGATACATTCTTATCAAGAGTGGTGGAGGGAGCTGCCCGACGAAACCACGACAACCTACAATCTATGCAAGGTGTCAATTCAGTAGTTTTTATAACGAAGATGAGATGTTTAAAAGCATTGGTTAAACTATGCCCTTTGAACGTCTTGTCAAAGGGTATTTTATTTTGCCCCCCGAACAACAAACCAAAGGCTGCAATATAATTAAAGTAACGACCTCGAAGTTAAAGCAACTTAAACAAGTCTAAAAACATCGGAAATAAAAAAATCGGAAATAAAAAAAGGAGTATCTAAAATGAGAAAGTTTTTCACCAGTGAATCTGTTACCGAGGGACATCCCGATAAGATCTGCGACCAGATCTCCTATTCGGTACTTGACGCAATACTCGCAGAAGACCCCATGGCACGCGTTGCATGCGAAACCGCCTGCACCACCGGCCTTATTCTCGTAATGGGCGAGATCACCACCACCGCAAAGCCCGATTTTCAGGCTATCGCACGCGAAACCGTTCGCGGCATCGGCTACGATCACAGCGACAAGGGCTTCGACTGCAACACCTGCGGCGTTATCACCGCTATCCACGGTCAGTCCCCCGATATCGCAATGGGCGTTGACAAGGCGCTTGAAGCAAAGAGCGGCGAAATGAAGGACGATAAGGACACCGGCGCAGGCGATCAGGGTATGGTATTCGGCTTTGCCTGCAACGAAACCCCCGAGCTTATGCCTATGCCTATCTCGCTCGCACAGCACATGGCAAAGCGTCTTTCCGAGGTTCGCAAGAACGGCACCCTTCCCTATCTCCGCGCAGACGGCAAAACTCAGGTTACCGTTGAATACGAAGATAACAAGCCCGTTCGCGTAGACGCTATCGTTGTTTCCTCTCAGCACGCAGAAGAAATCACTCTCGAACAGATCCGCGAAGACATCATCCGCGAAGTTATTATCCCCTCTGTTCCCGCAGAATATATGGACGATAACACCAAGATCTACGTTAACCCCACCGGTCGCTTCGTTGTAGGCGGTCCTCACGGCGACAGCGGTCTTACCGGTCGTAAGATCATCGTTGATACCTACGGCGGATGGTCCCGTCACGGCGGCGGAGCCTTCTCCGGTAAGGATCCCACAAAGGTTGACAGAACCGCTGCTTACGCTGCAAGATATCTTGCAAAGAACGTAGTTAAGGCAGGCCTTGCCGATAAGTGCGAGGTTCAGATCGCTTACGCTATCGGTGTTGCAAAGCCCGTTTCCGTTATGGTCGAGACCTTCGGAACCGGCAAGGTTG
>JAGBWF010000122.1 GCA_017629895.1 Clostridia bacterium | reverse complement strand
TAATCGAGATCTTCGGCCCCGAATCCTCAGGTAAAACGACGGTTGCCCTGCATATCATCGCAGAAGTACAGAAGACAGGCGGAGAGGCGGCGTTTATAGACGCTGAGCACGCACTTGATCCCGTTTACGCTCGCGCGCTCGGCGTTGATACCGATTCGCTCCTCGTTTCCCAGCCCGACTACGGCGAACAAGCTCTTGAAATCACCGAGGCTCTCGTTCGTTCCGGTGCGATAGAGGTTGTAGTTGTCGACTCGGTTGCCGCTCTCGTTCCGAAGAACGAAATCGACGGCGATATGGGTGATTCTCACGTGGGTCTTCACGCGCGCTTGATGTCGCAGGCACTCAGAAAGCTCTCCGGTGCTATTGCGAAATCCAGTTGTATCGTTATATTTATAAATCAGCTTCGCGAAAAGGTGGGCGTTGTATACGGTAACCCCGAAACAACCACCGGCGGCAGAGCGCTTAAGTTCTATGCATCGGTAAGACTTGACGTAAGGAAATCCGAGCAGCTTAAAAACGGCAGCGAAATCGTCGGCAACCACGTTAAATGTAAGGTTGTTAAGAACAAGGTTGCTCCCCCCTTCAAAACGGCGGAATTCGATATTATTTACGGTAAGGGTATTTCGAAGGAAAGCGAAATCATCGAGCTTGGCATAAGCTGTGGCGTTATCGACAAGAGCGGCTCGTGGCTTTCCTATAACGGCGAAAAGCTCGGACAGGGCAAGGATAAGGTCAGAATGCTCCTTGAGGAAGACGAAGCGCTTGCGGCAGAGCTTTCTGAGAAGATCATGGCGCACTTTTCTGCGAATTCTTCGGACGTTCCCGAGGTGGTCAGTGCCGAAGAGCTTTTTGACGAAGAATAATGTGCATTATTGAACGCGTATACAAGGACGAAAACAGCAACGAGGCAGTAATTATCTGTGAGGGCCAAAGCTATCGTATTACCGCCCACGATCTTGCATCGCTTTCCATAGAAGAAGGCGAAAGCATCGATGATGAAACGCTTGAATTGATTGAGGAGGCTGTTTTAAGGCTTTCGTGCATTAAAAAGGCGTTTGACTATCTTTCGTACGGCGATCTTTCCGAAAAACAGCTTCGAGATAAGCTTGCCAGGAAGTTTCCAAAGGAACTTTCTTCGGATGTCGCGGCACTGTTTGTCGAGCGAGGCTACGTTAACGATGCAAGGCTTGCCGAGCGGTATGCCGAAACCTTTTATTGCTTTAAAAACATGGGCTTGGCAAGAATCAGAAACGAGCTGTACAGACGCGGAATATCTCGTGAGGATATAGAAAATGCCCTTGAAAAATACGAGGACGAGGATCAGCGCGACAGAATTATCGAGTTTATTAACAAGAAATACGACGTTTCTAAGCTTGACGACGTAAAGTATCGTCAAAAGGTATATGCGGGTGCAATTCGTGCCGGATTTAACGGTTCGGACGTTGCTGACGTTTTAAGAAATTTCGAAAGTGAGTAAAATTAAATGTCTATAAAAGTTGGGTTTGTATCTTTGGGATGCCCGAAGAATTTGATTAATACCGAGGTTATGCTCGCAAAGCTCGTTGATCACGGTATGGAGCTGGTTGCGGAAGATATCGATGCAGACGTAGTTGTTATCAACACTTGCGCGTTTATCGAAAGCGCGAAAAACGAAGCAATCGAAAATATTCTCGACGTAGCCTGGCTTAAAAAAAACCGCGATCTTAAGGGTATTGTTGTAACCGGTTGTCTCCCTCAGCGATACAAAGAAGAATTTTTGAAGGAATTGCCCGAGGTTAATTGTATTATTGGTACAGGCTCCCTTGACGACATTTGCGAGGCGGTTGAAGTTGCGTATAAGGGCGGCATTTATTCGAGCTTCAAGGACGTTAACGAAGTCTCCTTAGGCGGTGAAAGAGTAATAACAACCCCTGATTATTTTGCTTACGTACAAATTGCAGAGGGCTGCGACAACAGGTGTACCTACTGTGTAATTCCCGATATCCGCGGAAAATTCAGAAGCAGAAAGATGACCGATATTCTCGACGAGGTTGAAAATCTTGCCGAAATGGGTATTAAAGAAATTTGCCTTGTTGCGCAAGATACGACCAGATACGGAGAGGATTTGTACGGTACTTACGCTCTGGACAGCTTGATTTCCTCGATTTCAGAAATTGAAGGTATTGAATGGATTCGAATTCTTTACTGTTATCCCGACAGAATTACAGACGGCTTGATTGAAGAGTTCAAAAACAACGATAAGCTTGTAAAATATATCGATATGCCGATTCAGCATATCAACGATGATATTCTTAAGCGTATGAACCGTCGCGATACAACGGAAAGCATCAAGAACGTTATTGCGAAGCTTCGTAAAGAGGTGCCCGATATTGTTCTGAGAAGCACCGTCATTGTAGGCTTTCCCGGAGAGACCGAGAAGCAGTTTAACGAGCTGAGAAGCTTTTTGAAGGAAACAAAGTTCGAAAGATTGGGTGCTTTTGAATACTCGCGCGAGGAAGGAACCCCCGCATACGATAT
Source organism: Clostridia bacterium (assembly GCA_017629895.1). Lineage (GTDB taxonomy): Bacteria > Bacillota > Clostridia > Oscillospirales > CAG-382 > Coliplasma. The sequence continues at coordinate 2,984 of JAGBWF010000122.1, read as the reverse complement.
GCCCAATCAGGTATCTGCAAATACCAAGAAGAAGCGCGGCGAGGCGATTATGAGCGATCAAAACCGCATTCATAATGAATTCAACGCAAGCTTTGTTAATAAAACGATCAAAGTCATTTGCGAGGGATACGATCCCGTTTCCGAATGCTTCTTCGGACGCTCTTATGCAGATGCTCCCGACATAGACGGCAAGGTATATTTCACCTCGCCCAAGCGTATAAAAGACGGCGAGTTTGTTCAGGTAACCATTACGGAGGTTTTGGATTACGATCTGCTCGGCAATCTTGCTTAAATCGGAGGAAATCTAATGAATCTTCCAAACAAATTAACTTTAGGAAGAATAATTGTCATACCGTTTTTTGTGTTTTTTCTTGCATACAACGTGTTTGACGATCCGAATACAAGCAGAATTATATCTGCAATATTGTTTATCGGTGCATCTTTTACCGATTTTCTTGACGGGCATATTGCGCGTTCCCGAAATCTTATAACCGATTTCGGAAAATTTATGGACCCCCTTGCAGATAAATTCTTGATTCTCGGCGCAATGTTTGCGATTTGCTTTTCCGACTATATTTTCGATTACAACGCAGCGGGCTTTGGAGCTGCGGCTGGAAGTGTTTTTATATCGCATCTTTTCTTCTGGACGGCAATCGTTGTCGTCTTCAGAGAATTGGCGGTTACTTCCATGCGACTTGTGGTTGTTAAATCGAGCGGTGCGGTTATTGCGGCAAGCAGTCTCGGAAAAATCAAAACCGTCACACAAATTATCGCTGTAAGTGCTGTAATGCTCGAGCCCGTAATCTTTAAGTTCTGCCACGGCTGGCTGACGGTCGTTTCTACTATTGCGATGCTGTTTTTTACGATTATTTCGGGCGTAAGCTATATAAAATCATATTGGAAATTTATCGATACCAATAAATAATGAGGTAAATATGAGGCTTTTTAATACTCTTACAAGACAAAAAGAAGATTTTGTCATCCGCAACGGAGAGGTCAAGATGTACGTTTGCGGACCGACTGTCTATAATTATTTTCATATCGGTAACGCGAGATGCTTCGTTGTATTCGATATGCTCAGAAGATATCTTGAATATCGCGGCAACAAGGTAACCTTTGTTCAGAACTTCACAGACGTTGACGATAAGCTTATCCGTGCGGCTAAGGAAAACAATACAACCGTTCCTCAGATAGCGGAAAGATACATAAACGAATATTTTACAGATGCTCGCGGGCTCGGAGTTAACGACGCTACGATTCATCCCAGAGCCACCGAAAATATCGATAAAATCATAGAAATCGTATCTACGCTTATCGATAAAGGCCATGCCTACGTTTCCGGCAACGACGTTTATTTCGATTCTCAGAGTGATTCTGAATACGGTAAGCTTTCGCATCACAATATGGACGAATTGGAAGCCGGTGCACGTATAGACGTAAATGAAATCAAAAAGCATCCTTTCGACTTTGCGCTCTGGAAGGGAAAGAAAGAAGAGGGTGAAATTTCCTGGTCTTCCCCTTGGGGTAAGGGCCGTCCCGGCTGGCATATCGAGTGCTCCGCAATGGTCAACCGTTATCTTGGCACAGAAATCGATATTCATGGCGGTGGTGTAGACCTTGTGTTCCCGCACCACGAAAACGAAATTGCACAGAGCGAATGTGCTACCGGTTGCACACTTGCAAGATTCTGGCTTCATAACGGCCATATTAATGTTGATAATAAAAAAATGAGCAAGTCTGCCGGCAACTTCTTCCTGGTGCGCGATGCCGCAGGAAAATACGGCTATAAGGCAGTACGCTTCTTCTTGCTCTCTTCGCATTACAGAAGCCCGATCAACTATAGCGATGATATTCTTTCGCAGGCACAAGCTGCTGTTGAGCGTCTTAATAACTGTATAACCAATATTGAATTTGCATCGAAAAATGCAAACGGAGAGCTTACTGACCGCGAAAAAGCAAGCATCGAGCTTCTTTCGGCAAAGAAGCAGAGCTTTATCGAGGCGATGGATGACGATCTTAATACTGCAGATGCGATCGGTTTTATATTCGAAATGACCAGAGATATCAACACCGTTATTTCCGAAGGTGCATCGAAGGAATACATAAACTCCGTATACGAGCTTTACGTTCCTCTTTGCGAGCTTCTCGGTTTCGGTCCCGAAAAGCAGGATGAAGACGTTGCTTATATCGAGGAGATGATCGAAAAGAGAGCTGCCGCAAAGAAGGCAAAGAACTTCGCCGAGGCTGACGCTATCAGAAACGAGCTTCTCGAAAAGGGAATTATTCTTGAGGATACACGTCAAGGTGTAAAATGGAAAAGAGCGTAGAATTTATAAAGCGCAACTACAGTCCATTGGTTCTTGCATATCTCGGAGATTCCTATTATGAAACACTTGCACGGGAATTTGTAATATCGGACGGGGACTGTCTTGTATCAAAGCTCAATGAATCTATAAAAAAGATTATTACAGCTGTTTCGCAGAGCAGAATTGTAGATATTCTTATTCCGATTTTAAACGAAACAGAGCTTTGGTTTTATAAATCGGGAAGAAATTCCGGCGGTTCGCGACATCCCAAGAGTGCGGAAGCTGTTCAATACAGGCGCGCAACCGGTTTGGAGTGTCTGTTTGGGTATCTTTATCTTTCGGGCAATCAAGAAAGAGCGAGAGAGCTGTTTAACTATGCGATAAGCGGCGCTTTTGCTGATGGGGAGTAAAGAATATGAACAATCTTACTCAAAAAGAAAGAGAAATCTTCGAATATATAAGCGATTGTCTTCAAAAAAACGGTTTTGCGCCCTCTGTGCGTGATATATGCGCCGAGGTTGGTATTAAGTCCACTTCTTCGGTGCACGAATATCTTCGCCGTCTTGAAGCAAAGGGCTTTATCCGCAAGTCTTCGGGCAAAAGCCGTGCGCTTTCTATACAAAATGATGGCAAATCTGAAAGCGGGAAGATGAAGCGTGTGCCTATTCTCGGAAAGGT
>JAGBWF010000121.1 GCA_017629895.1 Clostridia bacterium | reverse complement strand
CCGGGGATATACATATTGCAAACTTCGTTGTAATATCCTTCCCAATAGCCTTCGATTCCGGCGTATTCGAGCTTGGAAACCGCCATTTCGGGATCGGGAGCTTCGACGTTGCCTGCTTCGATATCGGCAATAAGGTCTGCGATAAGGAAATCGATATAGCCGGTGAGCTTTTCGCCGCCGCTGAAGGTAAGGGTGCACTGGGTAAGCTCGAAAATGCCGCTTGTACCGTAGGTGTAAGAGAACCAAGTGCCTGCATAGACTTCGATTCTGTAATCGCCTTCGGGAAGAGCAACACAGCTTACATCCTGTTCGATCCAAAGCTCGTTTTCGGGCTTGAATTCTTCACGCATAAGCGAGCTGATATAGCTTGTTACCTCCTGCGAGGTGAACGCGAGCTGACCTACGAGCTTGCCTGTTTTGTGGGAATAAACGTCGATAACAACGCCCTTGTCGACGTGTTCGCCGCCGCAGATGTAAACGTTTCTTGCGTCGCCTTCAACGTAATCGAAAACGGGATATTCGTAAGCGGGAGCGGTTTCAACGGGAGCGTTTTCGATAGGAGCGTCAACGACGGGAGCTTCCTCTTCGAGAGGAGCGTTTTCTGCCTCGGGGGCAGCGGTTTCGGGATCATACGCGGGGATATCGGTGAGGGGACCTTCTTCGATAACGGGATAGTTTTCGTCGTTAGCGTCTTCCTCGGGCTCCGCCGCGTTGTATCCGCCCTCTGCGCTCGATACGACGGCGGAAATGGTATCAGCCGAGCTGTCGAGCAGAGAAAGCGATGCGGTGAGAATGAGTGCCGCGGCGGTGATAAGCGCCGCAGTGATCAATGCGAGTGTTTTGTTTTTCATAATTACACTCTCCTTTCTGTGCCTGTAGTATAGGAGTGCAATATTCTGGATTTGTTCGGGAAGTATTATGATTTTGTAAAAGTTTTAAATTTTTTTAATCTTTTTTCAGCGGAAAGGAAAGATATGCGGTCGTGCCCTTGCCGAGAGAGGACTCGAATCTGAGCGATGCGCCGTGTGCTTTTGCTATCCTTTCGCAGAGCGCGAGTCCGAGTCCGGTTCCGCCCTGCTCGCGATTGCGCGATTTATCGGTGCGGTAGAAGGGCTCGGTGATGCGGGCTATCTGCTCCTCTGTCATACCTACTCCGTTATCGCGCACGAAAAGCGTTGCTTGCAGGTTATCGGAATAACAGCCGATCTCGACGATCCCGCCGTTTTTGCACGCCTTTATCGCGTTGCCGATAAGGTTCGAAAGCGCCATTCCGACAAGAAGCGGATCGCAAACGCAATAAAGGCTTTTCGCCGTAACCTTCAGCTCGACACCGCGTGCACCTGCGGCAAAGCCCTGCTTTTTCGCGGTTTCGGCAATTATTTCGCCGATATTTACCGTTTCCTCGCAGATGCCGTTTTCGCGTATGAAGGCATCGTCGAGCAGACGCTCGCTTATAAGCTTGAGCCTTTCGGATTCGCTTATTATAAATTCGATAGCCTCTATCCTTTCGTCCTCGCCGATATTGGCGTTCAGCAGATATTCGGCATAGCCGCGTATCGAGGTGAGAGGGGTGCGCATTTCGTGGGCGAGGTTATCGAGCATACGCTGTTTGATCTCGGCGTTTTCGGAAAGCTCGTTCATCTGAGCCCCGATATGCTCTGCCATTCGGTTGAAATCGGCACCGAGCGCAGAAAATTCGTCCCTGCCTTGCTCGTCGGCGCGGACATTATGGTTGCCGTCGGCAAATTCGCGGGTGGCAAGGCTTAGCTTTTCGAGCGGCTGTGAAAGCTTGTGAAGCACGAAAAAGAGAATCAGCGCAAGCAGTGCCGAGGCTCCGAGCGAGGTGAGGATATACACCGTCGAAATGCTTTTGAAATCGTTATCGAGATAGGTTATATCCTTTGCATAGGTAAGCCTGTATTGTCCGTTTGCGATGGTTTCGCTTATAAAAAGGAGCCGTCTGCCGTTTATATGCTGGGTAGAGCTGCTGTTGCTCGGAGGGATGAGCGAGCCTTCGGGAAGGTTTGAATATTTTATCTCGCCGTCGGCAAAGGAGTAGAAGCAAAGCCCGATATCCTTTTTTACGTAATACTCGCCGAAGGAGGCCATAACGTGCTGTCTTCCGATATTGCCGAGATAGGTTATATCGTCCTCGAAGGACTTTGCGATAACGCTTTGCTCGGAGCGCGCGAGCTCCTCGGCGGCTTGTATATTCTTTTGCTGTGTGTAATAGGCGAGCGAGAATATTCCGGCATTCAGAAACAGCAGAAAGAGCAAAAGTGTTATAAGGTAGGTTTTGTCCTTGAATCTCATAGCTCGAACCTGTATCCCGTTTTATAAAGTGTTTTTAAACGGTGCGTGATACCGAGCTTTGCACGGAGCTGTCTTATATGCACGTCTACGGTTCGGGAATCGCCGTCGTAATCGTAGCCCCAGACGAGCGTGATAAGCTTATCACGCGAGAGTGCGATGTTTCGGTTGAGCACAAGCGTTTCGAGCAGGGAATATTCTTTTGGTGTGAGGTAGACCTCCTCGCCGCCGCGGAATACCTTTTTTGCCGAAAAATCGACCGTAACTCCGTCGAAGGTAAGCTCGGAATCGTCCTTTTTGGTACGGCGCAGTACGGCGCGCATGCGCAAAAGAAGCTCTTGTATTTCGAACGGCTTGACGATATAATCGTCCGCACCGAGCGACAAGCCCTTCAGCCTGTCGTTTATCCCCTCCTTCGCGGTAACGAAAATAACCGGCGTTCCGCTTGCGTGGGTTATAAGCTCGAAGCCCGAAGCGTGCGGGAGCATAACGTCGAATATCATAAGGTCGAATTTTTCGTTTTCGATAACCGAAAGTGCTTCGTTTCCGTCGCCGATACCTACGCAGGTATGACCGACGAGCTCCAGATTACGCTGTATAAGGTTGCGGATCGGGTGCTCGTCCTCTACGATAAGTATTCTTGCCATAAATCTTTTTCACCGCCTTTGCTTTTTATTATAACATATTTTCTTCGAATTGTAACACCTATTTATGTTGAAATTGTTATGAGTTACAAAAAATGATGTTTTTCAAAGATGGAAAAAAAATCTTTGAAACAGATGTTGTTACCGGATGTACAACACAGGGAATGGGAACACCGGAATTAGTATGCTATATCTATG
>JAGBWF010000120.1 GCA_017629895.1 Clostridia bacterium | reverse complement strand
GAATGACACACAAGAAATAATTTGATATAAGAGTTTTTGGGTGAGAGCACGAGAGAACCCCTCGGGGTCCCCGAAAACGCTTGCGTTTTTGGGGCTAATTCAAAAAGAGTTCTCTCGTAACTTATTACTTAATAACGTAAGTTCCGAAGTAATGTCTTGCAATGAGGAGGTAGTCGTAGGTATCTACCTTGCCGTCCTTGTTTGCGTCTGCGCGGGTTGCTTCGTCATCGGTGAGGGTGCGGGTGTTGAAATGGTGGCGCTTAACGAGAACGTAGTCGTACTGGTCGATCTTGCCGTCGTTGTTGACGTCGCCGAGGATTTCGTTCATCTCGCCGCTTCCGATAACGATGCGCTTGCTTTCGAGCGAGCCGTAGATAACGTTCATCTCGGGATCGAGATTAAGAGTACCGATAATCGTGGCAAAGCCGTCGTCTGCGGAATAGAAATCGACCGAAATTTCAAGTCTGCTGTCGCAAACGTATACGCTGGCGGGCATAATTTCAAGGCTGAGCATAGCGTCTATACTTACCGCCACAATACCGACAAGGTAGGAGTCTATTTTAACGTCAGAGCCTTTGATATCGATACTGCTGAGCTTCGATTCAACTTCGATACCGATACTTCCCGCATTTATTTCGAGCTTCGTATTATCGAAGTGAACGCTTGCCATATTTTCGGAGGCTATCGAAATTGCGGTGTCCTCGGCGTTGATGGTTAATTCGCAATCGCCGAATTCTACAAACACGTTGCCCGAGGAAGAAGCCTCGCTCACCGAAACACCGTATGCGCCGTCGATATTGATAATACCTCCTCCGAGCTCGAGAGCCGCGTTCGAGCAGAGCTCTACGAGACCGAAGCTCATAACCTGAATACCGTAGTATCCCGAAATATCGAGCGTGTCCTTGTCGGAATCGCCGTAAATATCGAGCTTGCCGTATACCACGATGCCCTCGGTATACTCGGACTTGACGTTAAGACTGCATTCGCCGATAAATTCGATTTCGAGATCGGTGTAGGAATAAAGTATTGCATCGCAGGGAATGTCGAGCCCTGAGCCTCTGCCGTAGATATATTCGCCGCCGTCGCCTTTGTATTTATAGTTGTTGAGCGTGAGCTTTCCGCCGCTGTAATAAGCGTATCCGCTGCTTGCGGGCGCGGTTTTGGATACCTTGGTCGCGCCGTTTGCGAGATAATCGCCGTCCTGCATTTTAGTGCCGCCGAGAACGACGTAGTTCTTCTCGCGAAGCTCAACGAATTGACCGTCTGCATCGCCTTCCATTGAATCGGATACGAGAGCCGTGCCGAAAAATGCGTCAACGTCCTCGCCGTAGCTGCTTGCGTGGATATAACCGCCGCTGATTCTGAGAATGCCGCCGTTATTTTCGCCGATAACAGAGCCGTGAACGGTTGCGATAGCCTCGCCGCTGTTAGCCTGTATATCGACAACGCCGTAGGTCTGCTCGTAAATCGCATCGTCTGCGCCGATTATCGCGATACCGCCCTCGGTATTACTGATATAAAGCTCGCCGCCGCTGACCGAAACTGCCGCGTAGGCATCTTCGTTTTGCGCAATGCAGGCAATACCCGCACCGCTTCCGTTTTTCAGCTTCGAATGGATGCCGAGCTTACCGCCGTTGAGGTAAAAGATCGCGTCCTGCTCGTAGCTGAGAAGCGACACGCCCACGCCCTCCTCATCGGTAAGCGATATATTGACAGCGCCGCTGTTGTGCTCGTAGGTCGCCGCCTGCTCACCGAGTCCGGTAACGACGATACCCATATACGCCGTAACGTTCAGCGAGCCGGTGCCGTCGATAATAAGATCACCGACGACCATAATACCCGCGTTATCGGCACTGCCGTTATATTTGAGCGTGTTTTCACCTTCAAGTATAATGTAAAGACTGCCCTCGGAAAAGATAAGAGCGCCCATTTCGCTTTCGCCCTCGAAGCAAAAGTTCGAAAGCAGAAGATTTCCCTCGCTGAAATAGGCAAAGCCTGTTTCAGTAAGGTCGAAATCATCGCCAACGTCGTATATGCTTACCGCCTTGCTTGCGCCGTTGAAGAGAACGGTATCGTTTTTAAGCTCGATCCCGCCTATATATATGCTTTCGGCAGGATCGTAATAGGCAGCTGCCGAAATCGGTACCGCGCAAAGCACTATTATAAGCGCGAGAACCGAAGAAATTAACCTTTTCATAAAAAATTCTCCTTTTGTTTATTGGTTTAGACAGAGTATAGCACGAAAAGAGGGGGTTGTCAAGTAAAACAGAGAAAATCATAGCAAAAACGAAGCAAATTAGCACTTGCAAAAAGCGTTTGAATGGTGTATAATAAAATGAATATTTATATCACCCCGTTTTTTTGAGGAGGATAACGATGAAAAATACAGAAAAGACAATGGACAAGCTGGTTGCGCTTTGCAAGGGCAGAGGCTTTATTTTCGCAGGCAGCGAAATTTACGGCGGCCTTGCAAACTCCTGGGACTACGGCCCTCTCGGCGCAGAGCTTAAAAACAATATCAAGCGCGCTTGGTGGAAAAAGTTCGTGCAGGAAAACCCCTACAACGTAGGTCTTGACGCGGCTATTCTTATGAACCCTCAGACCTGGGTTGCTTCGGGCCACCTCGGCGGATTTTCGGATCCCCTTATGGACTGCCGCGAATGTAAGGAGCGTTTCCGTGCAGACAAGCTTATCGAGGACTGGTGCGCAGAAAACGCATTCACTCTTCCCAAGCCTATCGACGCATTTTCTCAGCAGGAAATGAAGGATTTCGTTGAAGAGCACAATATCAAGTGCCCCACCTGCGGCAAGCACAACTTCACCGACATCCGTCAGTTCAACCTTATGTTCAAAACCTTCCAGGGCGTTACCGAGGATGCGAAGAACACCGTTTATCTCCGTCCCGAAACCGCTCAGGGT